>NZ_JANXWG010000102.1 GCF_025351285.1 Novosphingobium sp. | reverse complement strand
AAGTACGGGCCGCACCCGTCGCAAGGCTATTCGGAAGACGTCTTCAGTTAGGTCACTGGCCCCGTTCGCTCGGCGCAAACGGGGTTTAATGCGCGATCAGTCCATCAGTTTCTGGATCAGGTAGGTCATCGTCAGCGCGTTGGTTTTTGCGCTCTGCTTGATGTCCGCGCCCGATCCGTGGCCGCCTTCGGTGTTCTCGTAATACATGAAGGGCAACCCCATGCCCTCCATCTTCGCCGCGAACTTGCGCGCGTGCTGCGGGCCGACGCGATCGTCCTTGGTGGTGGTGAAGATGAACGGTTCGGGATACTTCACCCCGGCCTTGAGCTGGTGATAGGGCGAAACCTTCTCCCAGAACGCGCGCACCGCCGGATCGGCGTTCACATCGCCATATTCACCCTGCCACGATGCGCCGGCGGCGATCTTGTCGATGCGGATCATGTCGAGCAGCGGCACCTGGATCACCACCGCGTTCCACAATTCGGGGTGCTGGGTGAACTCTACGCCCATCAACAAGCCGCCGTTCGATCCGCCCTCGATGCCAAGCCGGCGAGGGCTGGTGACCTTGCGGGCGATCAGATCCTTCGCCACGGCGGCGAAATCGTCATAGGCGATCTGGCGCCTGGTTTTCAGCGCGGCCTCGTGCCACTTCGGCCCGAATTCGCCACCACCGCGGATGTTGGCGAGCACGAAAGCGCCCCCGCGCTCGAGCCACAGCTTGCCGGTCACGCCTGAATAGACCGGGGTGCTGCTCACCTGGAACCCGCCATAGGCGTTGAGCAGCGTGGGCGTGTTGCCATCGAGCGGCCGGTCCTTGCGGTGGACCAGAAAGTACGGAACCTTGGTGCCATCGCTGCTGGTTGCGTCGAACTGGTCGACCACCAGCCCGGTTGCATTGAACTTGGGCGGCAAACTCTTGACCGGATCTACGCTGCCCTTCGCGGCATCGACAAGATACAGTGTCGTCGGCGTCGTAAAGCCTTGGGCCGAGGCGAAGAACTGGTCGCCTGTCCGGTCTGGAGCGACGACATCGATTGACTGGTTCTCCGGAAAAGGCAGCGCCTGCGTGCTCCATCCGCCGGGTCCTGACTTTACCAGCAACATCTTGCCTTTGACGTTGGCCAGCGTCGAGAGCACGAGCGCGTTGCGCGAGGCGGATTCGGACTTCAGTGCATCGCGCACGCCGGGCGTCCAGACGGCTGTCGGAGTCAGCCGGTCGGGAGTCGCCATGAGTTGCGCCAGTGAGACCGCCGCTTCGCTCCCGGCAGGGATCGCTCCCCATGCTTCATCGAGCCGGACGATGGCGTTGCTGCCGATGAGTTCCTCGATGCTAGCCTTTTCAGGCATCGCAACGCGCCGAACAGTGTCGCCCGCGACGACATAAGTGACCCTGTGGAAAAAATCGGTGGCGCGGCTGATCAATGCCAGCCGCTGGCCGCTGGCATCGACCAAAACCTGCGGATCGACCGAGACGTCGCTCCGCTCGCCGCGAAACAGTTCCTTTGCTTGCGCAAATGACTGGCCACGCGCCAGCCGTTTGACCACATAGGCATATCCCGAGGTGGTCAGCTCACCGGGCTGCCACTCGGTCGCCACCAGCAGGTGATCGGCGTCCTCCCACGCGATGTTGTGCTTGCCGCGCGGCAAGTGAAAGCCGTCCGCAACGAACTTGCCCGTTGCGAGATCGAATTCGCGCACTTCGGCGGCATCTTCGCCGCCGTCGGAGAGGTTGATCAGGCACAGCCGCCGTTCGGGCATCAGGCAGTTATCGCCGTGCCACACCCACGATTTCCCTTCGGCCTTACCGAGCGCATCGATGTCGAGCACAGTCTGCCAATTCGGCGCAAAGTTGCGATAATCGGCCAGCGAAGTCTTGCGCCAGATCCCGCGCAGATGCGTCTCGTCCTGCCAGAAGTTGTAGATTTCGCCGTTGCGGAACGATGGCATCGGGATGCGATCCTTCGCTCCTGCGATCGCCAGCGCCTGGTCGTAAAGCGTGGCGTAGCGCGGATCGGCAGTAAGCCGCTTCACGGTCACATCGTTGTGCGCGCCCACCCACTCCATCGCGCGCGGCGTGGTCCATTCCTCCAGCCACTGGTAAGGATCGTCGGCGGCTGCGGCGGGGACCGGGCCGGTCATCGCCGCAACACCGAGGGCGAGGGCGGCAAGGTGGCGACGCAGCATGGCAATTCCCCGAAAAGTCTCATCTGAAACCGAACCTAAGGCGCGCGCCGTCCAATGCAACTGGACCGCGCATTCAATTCACAATTCGCGCAAGGCTTGCGCCGGCCGGGTCCGCAACACGCCGAGCGAGCCCGTGACCGCCAGCACCATCACCAGCCCAGCGCCGCCGCCGAGCACACCCAGGATCGAACTCCAGCCAGGCAACCAGTCGAACGCGAACAGTTGCACGATCACCAGCCACGCCAGCGCCAGCCCCAGCACCAGAGAAACCAGCGCGGTCGCCAGTGTCAGCACGCCGTATTCGGCGAGCAGCAGCCCGATCAACTGCCCCCGGCTCGCGCCCAGCACGCGCAGGATGACGGTGTCGTAAGCCCGCCGCTCGCGCGCCGCTGCGATCGCTCCTGCCAGCACGGCCAGCCCGGCCAAAATCGCCACGCTAGCCGCCGCCAGGATCGCCGCGCTCATCTGACCCAGGATCGACCGCGCTTGCCCGAGCACCGGCCCGACCTCGATCACCGATGCAGTCGGAAAACCTCGCACCAGCGCCGAAAGCAGCCCGCGCTGCACATCCGAACGCTTTTCGCCAGTGCCGAGGTTGACCGTCGCGGCCATGCTGTGCGGCGCATCCGCCAGCGTGTTCGGGCTGAACACCAGCACGTAGTTGAAGCCCATCGAATCCCAATCGATCCGCCGGAACGAGGCGACTTTCGCAGATCGCTCGATTCCCAGCAGGCTGATCGCGAGCTTGTCGCCGATGCGCAGGTTCAGGACCTTGGCCAGTCGTTCGTCGATCGAAACCAGCGGCTCGCCGGTGTAGCCCTTGGGCCACCATGCGCCGGCCGTCACCACGTTGCCCTCGGGCACCGTGTCCGTATACGTCAACCCGCGATCGCCGCGCAGCGGCCAGGCGTCGTCGGGGATCGACTTGAGATCGGCCACGCGCGTCATCCGGTCGGCCGGGCCATATCCGACGATGGTTCCGCGCAACGCGGGCACCATGCGGACGGCGGCTTGCGGGGCGGCGAGCTTGACGGCCTGCGTGAACGCCTCCGCGCGGTCCTTGGGCAGGTCGACCACGAAGTAATCGGGCGCCTTTTCGGGCACGCGCCGCGCGATATTGGCATCGAGACTGGTTTCGACCGCCGCCAGCAGCACGAACGCCGAAAGCCCGAAGCCGATCGCCAGCACCAGCGCCGCGGTCTGCGCGCCGGGGCGGTGCAGGTTTGCCAGCGCCATCCGCGCGACGGTTCCGGTCGGCCGAGGCGCGGTGCGGGCGAGGCGGGTCACGCCCGTGCCGAACAGCGCAAGCAGCCCGAACATCGCCGCCGCGCCGCCCAGAAACCCGGCCGCGAGCAAGGGCTTGTCCGCCGTGCCGATGGCGATCAGCGCGATCCCTGCAAGACCCGCCAGCACCACCGGCCAGCCGCCCCAGCGAGAGGCGCGCGATGGTTCGACCCCGGCGCGAAACACCGCCATCGCCGGCACGCTGCGCACGGCTGCCAAGGGCGGAGCGGCGAAGGTAAGCGCGATCAGCAGGCCGTAGCTCGCCGAAATCAGCAAAGCGCGCGGATCGATCACCAGCCCGCTCGCGATCGGCAACACGCTCCGCAGCGCCTGCGCGATCAGCGGCGTGACCAGCACGCCAACGACCAGCCCGGTGACCACGCCCGCCAGCGCGGCGACCGCAATCTCCATCACCACGATCCGCGCGATATCGCCCCCGGTCGCGCCCAGCACCTTGAGCGTGGCCAGGCTGGCGCGGCGGCCTGCGCAGTAAGACGCCACGCCTTGCGCGATGCCGATCCCGGCAATCGCCAGCGCTGCGAGCGCGACCAGTTGCAGAAACTCACCCATCCGCCCGACGAACTTGCCGAGCCCCGGAGAAGCCGCATCGCGCGTGCGGATCTCGAAGCCGGAGTCGGGAAAGCGCGCCTTGATCGCGGCGGCGGCGTTGAGCGCAGACCCGCTCGCCAACCGCACCCGGTATTTGTTGCGCGTCATGCTGCCCGGCAGCACCAGATGGCTGGCGTCCAGTGCTGTCTGGCTGACAATCACCGTCGGCCCCAGCGCAAAGCCTTCGCCCAGCCGGTCGGGCTCGTCGGCGATGACACCGCCGACCATGAGCACCGCATCGCCCACTTGCAACCGATCGCCCTTGCGCAAACCCAGCCGGTCAGCGGCGCCAGGGGCAATCCACGCGGTCATGCCCGCAGGCGCGCCAGCCGTGCGGCCATCGGCGAGCTTGAGCGCGCCGTAAAGCGGCCAATTCGCATCCACCGCCTTCAGTTCGACCGGTGCCGCGCGGCTGAGATCGCCCGGCGCATGCGCCATCGCCTGCAACCGCGTGCCGCCCGAAACCGTGCCCATTTTGCCAAACGCGACCAGTTCGTCCGCGCTGGCCGGCCGGTTGGCGATGGCCACCTCGATATCGCCGCCCAGCAGCAGGTTGCCGCGCGCCGCGAGTTCATGTGAAATCGTCGCGGTCAACGTCAGGATTGCCGCCAGCGCCGCGGTGCCGAGCGCCAGACACACGATCAGCAATCGCAAGCCCCGGAAGCGCCAGTCGAGCCCGCGCCGCGCAATCCGCCAGGCGGCGCGCCAGCCTGCGCCTTTTGCCGTCATGCTGCAGCGCTGTCCGCAGCGATGCATCCGTCGGCCAACCGCACCACGCGTCCGCAGCGCGCAGCCAGCGCCTCGTCATGCGTGACCACGATCAGCGTCGCGCCTGCTCCCGCTGCGCGTTCGAACAGCAAATCCGCCACCGCTGCACCGGTTACCGCATCGAGGTTGCCAGTCGGCTCGTCGGCGAACAGCAGCGTCGGCCGGGCCACCAGCGCGCGTGCGATCGCCACACGCTGCTGCTCGCCGCCCGAAAGCTGCGCCGGGTAATGGGTGAGCCGGTGGCCGAGACCGACCGCTTCCAGTTCGGCGCGCGCGCGGGGCAATGCGTCGGGCATCCCCGCCAGTTCAAGCGGCGTTGCGACATTCTCGGTTGCGGTCATCGTCGGCAGCAGGTGGAACGCCTGCAGCACCACCCCGATCCGCCCGCGTCGCGCGGCGGCGAGGCCATCCTCGTCCATCGCGGTGAAGTCCGCCCCGGCCACGATCAGGCTGCCCGCGCTGGCACGCTCGAGCCCGGCCATGACCGACAGCAACGAGCTTTTGCCCGATCCCGATGGACCGAGCAGTGCCAGCGATTCGCCGGCGCCCACGGTCAGGTCGATCCCGCGCAGCACTTCGACTTGCGCATCGCCCTGGCCGAGCGTGAGCCTCAGGCCGGTGGCGTGAATGACTGGATGAGCGGGCGGGTTGGGAATGGGGTTTGTCACGCTTGCGAACTGGCATAGATTGGTTGCACCGGGCAACCTGTCATCTCGTCCGTTGGAGCCTGCATGAAGCTTTATGTCCTCTCGGCGCTGGTCCTCACCGCATTTCTCGCCGGCTGCGGTTCAGATTCTATCTCGCAACCTGCCGCCCCCTTTGGTTCTGGGAGCGCCAGCTCGGTGATCGACGGCGCACCGCCCAGCGCGGTGGCGATCCCGGCGCGCGCGCCGGTGATCCTGGCGTTCGGCGACAGTCTTTATGCAGGTTATCAGCTCGGCCCGCACGAAAGCTATCCGGCGCGGCTTGAGGCAGCGCTGGCGGCGCGCGGGCATCCGATGCACGTGGTCAACGCCGGGGTTTCGGGCGACACCACCGCCGATGGCAAGGCGCGGCTGGCGTTCACGCTCGACAACCAGCCCAGGCAACCGGTGCTGGTGCTGCTGGGGCTGGGCGGCAACGACATGCTACGCGGGCTGCCGCCCGAACAGGCCGAGGCCAATCTCGATGCAATCATGGCCGAACTGGCGAAACGCAAGATCCCGGTGATGCTGACCGGGATGCTCGCCGCGCCCAACCTCGGCAAGGATTACGTGAACAAGTTCAACCAGATCTACCCGGCGCTGGCGCTGAAATACCAGGCGACGCTGGTGCCGTTCCTGCTTCAGCCGATCGTCGGCCATCCCGAATGGCAGTTGCCCGATCACATCCACCCTAACGCGCGGGGTGTGGACAAGGTTGTGGATGGATCTGTGGGTGCGGTGTTGAAGGCGTTGAAGCCGCCCGAGGACGTGGCGGATTGAGGGGGAGGGCCCGTTCGTGTCTCGACTTCGCTCGACACGAACGGGGGGCAGATCAAATCCGCTCCACCGTTCCGTCGCGCACGCGCCACACTGCTGCTTCGCCGGTAATCGCCTCGAAGGGCGCGACTTCGGTCCCGGTCATCCACACTTGCGCGCCGCTTTGCGCGAGTCGGTCGAACAGTGCCTCGCGCCGCAGCGGATCTAGGTGCGCGGCGATTTCGTCGAGCAGGATCAATCGCGGCCGAATGCTGTCTGAACGGCCGCCTCCTGCCAGACTGGCGTGGGCTAGCACGATCGACACCAGCATCGCCTTCTGCTCGCCAGTCGAGGCGGCGGCGGCGGGCATGGCCTTGGCGGCGAGCGTGACAATCAGGTCGTCGCGGTGCGGGCCGGTGAGGGTGCGTCCGGCGGCACGGTCGCGGGGGCGGCCGTGGCGCAACGCGGCGGCCAGCGCGGCCTCATCTGCGGGCGTTTCGCTGTCGTAGGCGAGCGCGGGGCGGGCGAACGGCTGGTCGGGGAGGGCGGCGAGTGCCTCACCCAGGTCCGCCACCAGCGCGCAGCGAGCGGCGACGAGGGCCGAGCCATGCACAGCCAGTTGTGCTTCGATCGCATCGAGCCATGCCGGATCGGGTTCGGCACTTTCCGCGATCAGGCGATTGCGATCGCGCAGCGCGGTTTCGTAACGCGCGGCCTGGCGGGCGTGGCCGGGATCGCGCGCCAGCACCAGTCGATCGAGAAACCGCCGCCGCGCGCTGGCGCCTTCGGCGAACAATCGGTCCATCGCCGGGGTCAGCCACGCCAGCGACAGCCATTCGGCAAGCGCGGTCGCGGGCTTTTCGGCGCCGTTGACGCGCACCGTGCGGCGGCCCGGCGTTTCGGGCCGGCTGGCGGTGCCGAGCGCGACTTCACCGTGCTCAAGCTCTGCCGCAACCGCAAAGCCGGTCTCGCCGCCACGCGATGCCATCTCGGCCAGCGCGGCGCGGCGCAAGCCCCGGCCGGGTGCGAGCAGCGAGATCGCTTCGAGCACGTTGGTCTTGCCGGCGCCGTTCTCGCCCACCAGCAAGTTGAACGTGCGCGGGCCTTCCAGCCGGGTTTCGGCATGGTTGCGGAAATGGCCGAGGGTGAGGCGGGTCAGCGACATGGAGCGCGGGTCTTACGCGAGGCTGCGCAACGCGCAATCCCGCTAGGCTTCTTCACCGCTAGGCTTCTTCGCGCGTGCTGCCCTGGCCGGCGATGATGTCGGTGGCAACCTTGGCCACGGCCGCCGCAGCCTTGTCCATCATGCCGTGCTTGCGCAAGCAGTGGCGCAACTGATCGTAAGTGAGGCCGAGCGCCTTGGCGGTCTGGCGCTGGTTGTAGCGGTGCTTGCCCAAGTGGTGTTCGAGGATCGCGCGTTCATAGCCATCGACCGCACGGCGCAAATCGGCCACCGCATCGTGCTGGCCCTGGCTATAGGCATCCGTGCTGGCCGGCCGGTTCTCGTTGGCGGGCACATCCACGGCGGCAATGGGCGAGGTGGCCTGGTTCGTCTGTGGCTGGTAACGCGGGGCGGGAATCGGCTTCCACGGGCTGTCGAACGGATCGAACTGGACGTGGGCGATGGCGCGGCTCGGGTCGTCCCAGCGGTAGACCGCGCGTTCGATCACATTGCGCAATTCGCGGACGTTGCCCGGCCAGGGGTATGAAATCATCTGCGCCAGCGTGTGTTCGGCAAAGCCCGGCCAATCGTCCCAGCCCAGTTCGGCGGCCATGCGCCGGCCGAAATAGTCCGACAGCACCGCCACATCGCCTTCGCGCGCGCGCAGCGGGGGCAGGGTGATGACCTCGAAGCTCAGCCGGTCGAGCAGGTCGGGGCGGAAGCGGCCCTCGGCGGCCATCGCGGGCAAGTCTTCGTTGGTGGCCGCCACGATCCGCACATCGACGCGTACCGGTTTCGATGCGCCGATGCGGGTCACTTCGCCGTATTCGACCGCGCGCAACAGCCGTTCCTGCGCGCCCATCGACAGCGTGGCCAGTTCATCCAGGAACAGCGTGCCTTTGTCCGCTTCCTCGAAGCGGCCGATGCGCGCGCGGGTGGCGCCGGTGAATGAGCCGGCCTCGTGCCCGAACAGTTCGGCCTCGATCAAGGTTTCGGGCAAAGCCGCGCAATTGAGCGTCACCAGCGGTTCGCCCCAGCGCGGCGAGAGCCGGTGGAGACGTTCGGCGATCAATTCCTTGCCGGTCCCGCGTTCGCCGATCACCAGCACCGGGCGGCGCATCGGCGCGGCGCGGCTGGCGCGTTCGACCGCGTCCAGAAAGGCGCTCGATTGCCCGACGAATTGAACTTCCCGGTCCATAAGCTCAACCTTAGCGTAATTTCCCAAGGTTAGGCAAGTTGCGCCACGGTGGCCGGTCAGCTTTATGGTTAAAACCACGCATTTCGGCCATGCATCGCAATTGGCACGCCCTTTGCGATGCACCTTGCAGTTACGTGAACAAGCGGTTCACCCGATAGTCCGGCAAGACGGCCAACCGGGCACCGCAACAGATGGAGACTTTCGATGGCACTCGCCCGCTTCCTCACTTCCTCGGTTGGCCGCGCAGCGCTGATCAGCGTGATGGCAATGGCCGCCATGAACCTGGTGGTGATTGACCGCGGTCTGACGCTTGGCCTGGAACGCCCGCACCTCGTCGCCTCGGCTTCGGCGGTGACCGGCGAGCTGGCGTGAGCAGGGACGGCTTCATGGGCGACGAGTCACCCCTATCGCCGGTTGGCGACGACACCTCTTCGGAGGCCCGCCGTCGCGCTGCTTCGCGCTTCGACAGCGAGGTTGCCGCGCTGCGCGCGGCCAGAGACAACGGGCGCGAAACGGGGCGCGAGCAGCGCCGCGAGGACCGCACCGAATCCAATCGCAGCTTTTCCACCGGAGGCAATTTCATGGGCATCTTTTCGCGCACTCGCGATATCATCGCCGCCAATTTCAATGACTTGCTCGACAAGGCCGACGATCCCTACAAGATGATCCGGATGATCATCCTCGAAATGGAGGAAACGTTGGTCGAAGTCCGCGCCAGCGCCGCGCGCACCATCGCCGACCAGAAGGAGATGCATCGCCACACCGTGCGGCTCGATCATTTGCAGGCCGATTGGGCCGACAAGGCGCAGCTCGCGCTCAGCAAGGGCCGCGAAGACCTGGCCCGCGCCGCGCTGGTCGAAAAGAAGAAGGCCGGCGACATGGCCGAGCAGCTTTCGGCCGAAATCGGCGTGCTCGATGACGCTTTGCGGGCGTATGAACTCGACATCGAGAAGCTGCAGAACCGCCTGCGCGAAGCCCGCAGCCGCCAGACCGCGATCGCCGCGCGGCTCGAAAGCGCCGAGAACCGCGTCAAGCTGCGCACGCTGCTCGCGACCGAACGCGTCGATGAAGCGATGGCCCGTTTTGACCAGCTCGAACGCCGGGTCGATTACGCCGAGGGCCGCGCCGATGCACTGAGCCTGGCCGATGGTTCGCAGACGCCGAGCCTGGCCGACCAGATCTCCGCGCTCGCGGGGCAAGACAAGGTCGACGAGGAACTGGAAGCGATGAAGCGCGCGCTGGGCCAAGCTGCCCCAACCAAGGAAGGCTGATCCGATGTCGTTTCCGTCAGAAATACTGATCGTTCCCACGATCTTCATCGGCCTGCCCTGGGTGGTGTTGCATTACATTACCCGCTGGAAGACCGCCGCGACGCTCACCACTGGCGACGAGCAATTGCTCGACGAACTGCACCGGCTGGCCAAGCGGCTCGATGACCGGATGGATACGGTCGAACGGCTGGTCGCCACCGACAATCCGGAGTTCAAGCTGGCCCGCGTGCTGGCAGACAGCGCGGTCGACAACCAGCCGCTGCATGAAATCGAACGCATCTACGCTGAACAAGGGCCAAGAACTGGGCCAAGAACTGGGCCAAGAACTGGGGGGCGGCTGAAATGAACTCCGAACGAACACGCTTTTATCGCGACAAGATCAATGGCAAGTTCATGGGCGTCTGCGCCGGGATTGCCGACTACACCGGAGTGGACGTGTTGTGGGTGCGGCTGGCCGCGGTCATCCTCACTTTCACCGTCGGCTTCGCGCTGCCGCTCTACATCCTTGTCGGGATGCTGGCGCCCAAGAAGCCCGGCCATCTCTACGGCAACCGCGAGGAGCAGAAGTTCTGGCAGGGTGTGCGCCAATCACCGGCCCGCACCGCCCGCGAAGTCCGCGCCACGTTTCGCGACATCGACCGCCGGCTGGCCGACGTGGAAAGCTTTTACGTCTCGAACAATCCGCGCCTGACCGCCGAAATCGAACGGCTGCGCTAGGGTGCGCGCGCCTTCGGCCCAGGGAGGACTGCGAACGGTACTGTTCTGCGCTTCCGGTGCTCACAGCCCCAAAAGGCCGCTCCGCTCCGGTTCTCGAACAGCACCATTCTCGCTCCACGCTGAACCGAATCCGCACATACCTTTTTAAAACAACATATTGAAGGGGGAAATTCACATGATTGGAGAACTTGGAGTTCTAATCCCGATCATCGGCGTGTCGATCCCGATCGTCGCGATCTGGACCAAGCACCAGCGCCAGATGGCCGAGATGCAGATCCGCTCGACCGCCGAAGTCTCGGCAGAAAAGGCCGCGCAATACGCCAGCCACAGC
>NZ_JANXWG010000046.1 GCF_025351285.1 Novosphingobium sp. | reverse complement strand
CTCTTAATCAGCGGGTCCTTGGTTCGAGCCCAAGTGCGTCCACCATATCACACAACTGTCAGTCGATTGTTCGATACGCCCTTGGATGGGCGCTGTGCACGCTTGAACCTTGCGAAGTTCAAGCCTTGCATGAACACCGCGAGCCTCAACCAAGCTATCGACGATGCACTTCATCGGTTAGGGACAGGTTCAAAGTCCATCGCCGAGCAGACGTGAGAATTGTTCAGGCGATTGCGACGGTATCGGAAACCACGCGGCGTCTGCGTGGTTTCCGATGCCGGCGGCTTGTGGCTGATGGCATCAGGAGTGTTTGATGAAACGATTGATCGCATTCGATCTCGACGGCACGCTTGCCGAAAGCAAGCAGGCGCTCGACCCCGACATGGCCGCGTTGCTTGGCCGGCTCACCAACGCATTCGACGTGGCGGTGATGTCTGGTGGCGACTGGCCGCAGTTCGAGGCGCAACTGGTCGGACAGTTGCCCGCCGAAGCAGATCTGGCGCGGCTTTACCTGCTGCCCACATCGGGCACCAAGCTCTATCGCCATGCCGGCACCTGGCAGCCGATCTATGCCGATGCGCTGACCATCGACGAGCGTGCGGCAGTCATCCATGCACTCGACCGGGTCATCGCGGATCTCGATCTCGAGAGTGCGCAAAGTTGGGGCCCACGGATCGAGGACCGGGGGACGCAGATTACCTTTTCCGCATTGGGCCAGCAGGCGCCGGTCGACGCCAAGCACGCCTGGGACCCCGACATGTCGCGCCGCAGGCAGATCCAGGCCTCGCTGACCCCTATGCTTCCCGGTTTCGAAGTGCGGACCGGCGGCTCGACTTCGATCGACATCACACGCGAGGGTGTCGACAAGGGCACAGGCATCACCCGGCTGTCGCACGAAATCGGCATGCCGCTATCGGCCATGCTGTTCATGGGCGATGCGCTCTACCCCGGTGGCAATGACTATGCGGTGACCGAAGTGGGCGTGGATTCAATCCTGGTCCGCGATATCGAGGACACGCGGCGGATTATCCAGACGATCCTGCTGCTGACGCGGTAACGGCTGGGCCATCGCAGTCTTTGCATGCCGCATCGCAATCGGAATGGGCGCGATCGCCAGCATGTTCGGCTCTGCTTGGCGGCCATCCCGGCTGCAACCGCGACGAGGGTATACCGATCGTGTCGATCACACACGACGATGATATGCGCCGCAATGTGATTTTACTATTGCGGCACACATCATGATGTGAAATAGTCTGCATATGTCTACAGAACTTATCAATCGAATCCGCCGCCTCGTTATCGATGGCGGTATGTCACGGTCTGGGCTGGCGCGCGCCGCGGGGCTTCATGCCAATACGCTGCGCGACATGACAGAGCCGAGCTGGAATCCCACGGCCGATACCCTGGCCAAGCTCGAACGGTTCATTTCGGACAGCGACGATACGCCCGCCCTCGTCCCGATCGAAGAAATCATCGAGGAAGCACGCAACGGCCGGATGTTCATCCTGGTCGACGATGAAGACCGCGAAAACGAAGGCGATCTTGTCATCCCGGCGCAAATGGCAACGCCCGATGCGGTGAACTTCATGGCCACGCACGGGCGCGGCTTGATCTGCCTGACGCTGACCCGCACGCGCGTGGAACAGCTTGGCCTCGAACTGATGAGCCGCAACAACGGCACGCGCCATGAAACCGCATTCACCGTGTCGATCGAAGCAGTCGAAGGCGTAACCACCGGGATTTCCGCCGGGGACCGCGCCCGCACCGTCTCGGTTGCGATCGACGCTTCGAAAACGCGCGACGACATCGTCACGCCCGGCCACGTCTTCCCGCTCATCGCGCGCGACGGTGGCGTGCTGGTGCGCGCCGGACATACCGAGGCTGCGGTCGATATCAGCCGGCTTGCCGGGCTCAACCCGTCGGGCGTGATCTGCGAGATCATGAACGGCGATGGCACGATGGCGCGGATGGACGATCTGATCCCGTTCGCCCGCAAGCACGGCCTGAAAATGGGCACCATCCGCGATCTGATCGAATATCGACGCCGCCACGACCACCTGGTTGAATGCGTATCGGTGGCGCCGTTCACGTCCGATTACGGCGGCGACTGGACGATCCGCACATATCGCGACAAGGTCGATGGATCGATCCATCTGGTCCTGCAGAAGGGCGCCATCACGCCCGATCGTCCGACGCTGGTGCGCATGCACGGCATATCGATCCTTTCTGACGTGCTGGGTGCTCCGGGGCCGCGCAAGCGCATTCTCCAGCGCTCGATGGACGAAATCGGCAAGGCCGGCGCGGGCTTGATCGTGCTGCTGATGCCGAACGATCCAGCGCATCTGATCGACGAAGTTTGCGGCAGCACCAAGGGCGCCATGGACCTGCGCAACTACGGCATCGGCGCGCAAATCCTGGCCGATCTCAACGTGCATGAAATGGTGCTGCTGACCAACGCGCATCGTAATGTCGTCGCCATCGAGGGTTACGGACTCAACATTGTCGGCGAGAAGCCGTTCAGCGAGGACTGAGTACCCATGGCCAAGTTCCTGATTGTCGAAGCCCGCTTTTACGACCACCTCAACGATATGCTGATCGCCGGCGCCAAGGCGGCGATCAAGGCTGCCGGACATTCATGCGATGTCGTGACGGTACCCGGCGCGCTGGAAATACCCGGTGCGATTGCGCTGGCAGACCAGCCTGGCATTTACGACGGCTATGTCGCGATTGGCGTGGTCATCCGCGGCGAAACCTATCACTTCGAAATCGTGGCCGGCGAAAGCGCGCGCGGGATCATGGCGCTGACGATGGATGGCATCGCGATCGGCAACGGCATCCTGACGGTCGAAAACGAAGACCAGGCCCTCGTCCGCGCCGATCCGGCGCAGAAGGACAAGGGCGGCGAAGCGGCGAAGGCAGCAATCGCCCTGCTGAAGCTGCGCGAGCGCTGGAACTAGACGGAACGCGCGGCGCGAAGCCAATCTTTTGCATGACCATGTGGAACGGTGGTGCCGCTCAGGTGACTGACTCGTTATGCTGCAACCAAATCCTGATGGAGGCGAGTTGGACTGAGGCGAGGTAGTTGGTAGCGCGTTTCTCGTATTGGGTAGAGACGGCGCGGAAATGTTTGGGTTTGCTGGCGAAGTGCTCGACTAACTTGCGACAGCGACTGAGGAACGGGCTGAACGCCGGGATGCGTTTGCGGTTGGGCGTCGGCTTGATGCAGGCCCATGTGCCGCGTGCAGCCAGGGTCGCGCGCATTGCATCGCTGTCGAAAGCGTGGTCGCCGAGAAGAACATCGCCCTCGCCAAGACCGTCGAGCATGTCGTCGGCGCTGCACCCGTCAGACGCTTGTCCTCCGTGCAGCTTGAGCCCGATAGGCAAGCCGAACGCATCGATCAGGGCGGGGATGTTGGTCGTCAGGCCACCGCGCGAGCGCCCAATGCAACGGGATGGGTCGTCCTTTTTTTGGCCTTGGCGGCGTGCTGGTGGACGCGAATCGACGACCTATCGATCATCTGGATGTCGCCCTCATAAGCCGCTGATACAGCCTGCAATATCCGCGCCCAATGGCCCGCTATGGACTTGTAACGGTTTCGTGCCGGTCACCTATCTCATTATGCCACCTTGGCCTCGAATGCGAGCGGGCTGATCCCGGCCAGATATGAGTGACGCCGCCGCGTGTTGTAGAACCCGTTGATGTACTGGAAGATCGCTGCCT
>NZ_JANXWG010000014.1 GCF_025351285.1 Novosphingobium sp. | reverse complement strand
CGAGCGAAGTCGAGACACGCCGACGCAGCGCCAACGTGTCTCGACTTCGCTCGACACGAACGGGGATACGTTCAAGCTTTCAAGCGCCGAAGATCGCCACCTCGCGCAGCCCGTCGCTGTCTGCCCGCGCGCGGTACATGCCGGGCGTGGTCATGGCAAAAGCGGTCCGGCCGTCGGCGCCAACCACGATCACCCCACCATCGCCGCCGCCGCTGTCAGCGCCAAGCGCGCGTGCGTCGGCCAGCACGGCATCGGCAGCGGCTTGCAAGTCCTCGCCTGCAAGCCGGATGCGCGCGCCGATTTCCTGTGCCACGCCCGCGCGGATGAACGCCTCACCCGCGCCGGTGGCCGAGACCGCGCAACTGCGATCATCGGCGTAAGTGCCCGCGCCGATCAGCGGCGAATCGCCGATCCGGCCCCAGCGCTTGCCGGTGAGGCCCCCGGTCGAGGTCGCGGCGGCAAGGTGCCCGGCCGCATCGCGCGCCACCGCGCCGACGGTGCCGTATTTCAGATCGACATCGAACCAGCCAAGCTTGCGCGCCTTCAATTCCTGCAACTGCCGCCAGCGTTCGGGGGTGGCGAACCAATCGGGATCGACCTGCTCGATACCCTGCTCGCGCCCGAATTCCTCCGCTCCCGCGCCCGAAAGCATCACGTGCGGGCTGTGCTCCATCACCGCGCGCGCCAGCTTGACCGGGTTTTTGGTGTGCCCGATCCCCGCCACCGCGCCGGCCTTGCGCGTGGCGCCATCCATGATCGCCGCATCGAGTTCGTTGGTGCCGTGATAGGTGAACACCGCTCCGCGCCCGGCGTTGAAATGCGGATCATCCTCCAGCACCATCACCGCCGCGCTGACCGCATCAAGCGCCGACCCGCCCGCCGCCAGCACCGCCGTGCCCGCCGCCAGCGCCGCTTCCAGCCCGGCGAGATAAGGCGCGCGATCGGCTTCGGGCATGGTATCCGGCCGCATCGAGCCCGCGCCGCCGTGAATAGCCAGCGACCACTTCGGGGTTTGGTCTTGCATGGCTTAGGGCTCCTTCGGCATGACTGGTTCGCGCTGTGCCGCTGGGGGCATGCGTTTGCAATTGAAACCGGTGGGGCCGCATGAAGCCGACGATCATCGAAGACGACTTGTCGGGCGCCGAAGTCCAGGCGCTCGTCGCCTGGCACCTCCGCGAAATGCACAAGAATTCACCCGCCTGCTCGGTCCACGCGCTGCCGGCCGAAAAGCTGCGGCAACCGGGGGTGACATTCTGGTCGGCCTGGATGGACGGCGATCTGGCCGCGATGGGCGCAATGAAGCAGTTGGACCCCACGCACGGCGAACTCAAATCGATGCGCGCCGCTCCCGCATGGCGCGGCAAGGGCCTGGGCGAGGCAATGCTGCTGCACCTGATCGGCGAGGCCCGCGCGCGTGGATATGCGCGGTTGAGCCTTGAGACCGGGTGTGGTGATTCGTTCGAGCCGGCGCTGGGCTTGTACCGAAAGCATGGTTTTGCCCTCACTGGGCCGTTTGCGGATTACACCGAGGACCCGTTCAGCACGTTTATGACACTGACGCTCTAACTCCGTGCCCGCATCAGCATGTGCTTGGACGGCGCGTCCTCGGGATCGATCGCCACCGCGCGTTCGAAAGCCGCCACCGCTGCACTGCGGCGATGACTGGCGAGCGCCTCACGCCCCTCGGCATAAGCTTCCAGTAGCGCCGCGCGGGCCGCCGGATCGGCCGGTTCACGCGTCATCACCTCGAAGATCCGTTCGGCGCGCTGCCGTCCGCGCACGGTGATCGTGTCGATTTCGCGCAGTTCGAATTGCAAGCCCGCCGCGCGCGCGGTGCGTTCGCACACCAGCAGTTCCACGCCGTAGGTCTTGGTCAATTCCTGCAAGCGCGCAGCCAGGTTCACGCTGTCGCCGATGACGGTGTAGTCCATGCGCTTGGGGCTGCCGATCGTGCCCGCGACCACTTCGCCGGTCGCCACGCCGATGCCCAGCCGCATCGGTGCAGAGCCGCGTGTGGCGCGGGTGGCGTTGACCAGATCGAGCTGGCGCAGCATTTCGCCCGCACTGATCACCGCGTTGAGCGCGTCGCGACCGCTCGACAGCGGTGCGCCATAAACCGCCATGATGGCGTCGCCGATGTACTTGTCGAGCATCCCGCCCGAATCCGAGACCGCTTCGAACAGCTCGGTGAACAGCTCGTTGAGCATTTCCACCGTCTGCCGCGCGGAAAGCTGCTCGGCCATCGTGGTGAAGCCGCGGATATCGGCGAACAGCACCGCCGCATCGCAGGCGGTGCCGAACAGCAGTTCGTCCTCCTGCCCCATGATCTGGTCGACCACTTCCTGCGTCATGAACCGGCGCATTGCGCCCTGCATGCGCTTGTCGGCCGAGATGTCCTCGATCACCAGCAGGACGCCCGCTGCGCCTTCCTCGCCGTCGAGCGGCACGATCGACAGGTTCACCGAGGGCGGCCGATCGCGCAGCGTGCGCAGTTCGATGTCGAGCAGCAGCTTGGGTTCGCCGGTGACGGCCACCGCTTCGATCTCGGGGATCAACCACGGGTTGTACTCGGCCAGCAGGTCGCTCGCGCTCAGGCCCAGCGCAGCCTCGCCATCGACCCCCAGGATTTCGGCGGCGGCGGCGTTGACCTTGGTGATGATCGATGCCCGATCGAGCGCGATCACCCCGCCCGACATCGAGCGCAGGATGCTGTCATCGAAATTGCGCGCGGCGACAACCTCGCCGAACAGCCGCGCGTTGTCGATCGCGATCGCGGCTTGCGCGCCGAACGCGGCCATGCGCTGCACGTCGTCATCGTCGAAAGGTTGCCCGTCGAGCCGGTTGAGCGCCTGCATCACCCCCAGCGCGCGCCCGTCGCGCGCGGCCAGCGGCACCGTGACGATGCTGCGCGTGCGATAGCCGGTGCTTTCATCCACGCTGCGATCGAAGCGCGGATCATCGTAGGCATCGGCCAGGTTAATCGCATGGCCCGTGGCGAGCGCATGGCCGGCCAGGCCACTGCCCTCGGCCACGCGGATGCTGCGTTCGCCCACACCTTCGGCCACGAGCGAGGTCAATTCACCGCTGCGCGCATCGCGCAGGAACAGCGAGGCACGATCGGCGCCGATCACGCGGCTGGCGGCTTCGACGATGCGGCGGATCAGCGGCGCCAGATCGAGGTCGCTGGCGATGGCGGTGTTCACTTCGACGAGCTGGCGCATCTCGCTGGAAACGCGCTCGGCGTTCGCAATCGCCAGTGACCAGCGTTCGGCCATCAGGATCACATGGCTGAACAGCAGCATCAGCACGCCAAGCCCGGAAAATTCGAAGCCGCTGACGCGGTCGCTGCTGATCCAATTCGCCGAAATCAGCGTGCCCGGCACCACGCTGACGATCCATAGCCCTTGGCCGAGCAGGAAAATCTGCGCGCCATCGCGCCGGTGCAGGCTGGCGCGCACAACGATTACGATGCACCAGCCGAGCGTGACGAAGACATCGATGAAGAAGTAATTGGCCACGATCGACGCCGCCATCGTCTCGCCGCGCAGCAGGTGCCACAATTCGAGCAGCGAAATCGCCAGCGTCGCCGCAACCAGCGAGCGGAACACCGCGCGCGGGCTTTCACGCGGGAACAGTTCGTGCGCGTTGGCGAGAAAGAACACGACCGCAGCGGTCGATGTCGGATATTTCGCCAGCAGCATCCCCTGGAAAGACAGCCAGGGAAACTGGATCAGCAGCAGGTTGTCGAACCCGAACATCGAACCCGAAGGGATGAAAGCCAGGCACGCCAGACCGAACCACAGCGAGGCCCGGTCCTGCTGGCGGAACAGGAACACCGACAGCCCCAACGCGCCGATCAGGATCAGCGAGGTGGTCAGGATGAACTGGCGCGCCCATTTCAGGCTGAACCAGTCGTCCATGACCTGCGACGTGCCCAGCACCGGCGGCTGGACGATCCCGTTGTCGCGGTGCAGCCAGGCCGCTACGTCCATCGTGATCCGCACGTCGGCCCCGGTCGCGACAAAGGGGATGTTTTCGGCGCGTACGTGATAGACGGTAGTGTCCGCCGACATGCCAACCTTGCCGCGATGCGCCACCGGCTGGCCGTCGATCGACACACGATTGGCCGCGTAGAACGGCGGCACGTTGAGCGTATAGCTGCCCGGCGCGAGGTTTCGCACCACCAGCTCATAGCGCACGGTCCCGCTCATCGGCAGCAGGCGGCCATCGGGCCCGGGCTGGACCGACCACTGGCCGGGAATCGCAAGCACCATCCGCGTGCCCACCGGCGGCCCGCCCCCACCCGCAAGCCCACGTTCGCCCGCCAGCCAGGTCGCCGTCCATTGCCCGTGCAGCGCGATCGGCCGATCGAGCGCGCCCACCCCCGCACGGCCACCGACGGCACCCAGATCGAGCACGCCCGCGCGCGCGGCAGGCGCGTGCGTATCAAGCGGATCGGAAAACAGCGGCGCAACGATGCCCACCAGCACGGCCAGCACCACGATCGCCAGCAACAGCCGCCGCACGGCCGAAAGCGGCCCGCGGCGTGGCTGCGCGGATGCTGTGCCGATATGTGTTGCGGTGTCGGCCATCGCCTCCCCCCACGCGCGATGGCTTCGATGCTCCGCGCGTTGGAGGTCAGCCTATAGCAGCGCGGGTTTCAGGTCGATCGGGGTTTGTGGTTGGGGTACTGCGGGAACTGGAAGTGATCGAGCCAGAATCTCGCGCACCCCGAACACTGACGACGCTACGCCAATCATTCCCCCCGAGCTTGCTCGGGGAGGGGGACCGCCGGAACGGTGGTGGAGAGGTCCGGGCGGAATGCAGCGGGCTTGGCAGCGAAAGCAATGGGGCGGCGCGTCTCTGAAACTCATATAACCGTTTGACAAAAAACAACTAATGAACACTTATAACCTATATGGTTAACTTGACTATGGAGTTGAGTCATGGCGATCAAGCTGTTGCTGAGTGAAATTGAGTTTCTGTGCGCACTCATGCTTCCCCTCTCACGGGCGAGATTTGGCAGGATGAGTGAAGCGGAAATCATAGAAGCAATCGAACGGTCAAAATGGCTGGGTCACGAATCATTACTGAGTGTGGCGAGCCGGTCAGATTCGCGAGTTGCAAATAGAGTCCACAGGGTCGTTTCCCATCGTGAATCAAGGAAGAATCCAATAAGGCGAGGCCTGATTGAATGGCATCCAGAAACGGTATCGTTTTCAATCACAAGCAAAGGATTGCAGTTTCTGGAGAAAGTCACAAAAAATTTGGGGTCAGAACAGCCCGATGACTTCACCGTCATCGGGCACTGGTTGAAGGAACTGCATAAGAGAACACGCTAAGGTGTGCACAAACGAAAAAGGCCCCGCACGGTGGCGGGGCCTTCGCATCGAATCGAAAGGCGAAGTTCAGAGCTTGCCGGTCAGTTCCGGCACCAGCGTGAACAGATCGCCCACCAGGCCGATATCCGCGACCTGGAAGATCGGTGCGTCCTCGTCCTTGTTGATGGCGATGATGACCTTGCTGTCCTTCATTCCCGCAAGGTGCTGAATCGCGCCGGAGATGCCGACCGCGAGGTAGACTTGCGGCGCCACGATCTTGCCGGTCTGCCCAACCTGGTAATCGTTGGGAACGTAGCCCGCATCGACCGCGGCGCGGCTGGCACCGATTCCGGCGCCCAGCTTGTCGGCCAGCGGGAAGATCACCGCCTTGAAGGTTTCGGCATCCTTTAGCGCGCGGCCGCCCGACACGATAATCTTGGCCGAAGTCAGTTCGGGGCGCTCGCTCTTGGCGAGTTCGCTGCCCACGAAGCTGGAAAGGCCCGAATCACCCTTGCCGGCGACGGCCTCGACCGTGCCCGCACCGCCGCTGGTGGCGGCCTTGGCGAAGGCGGTGCCACGCACGGTGATGACCAGCTTGGCATCGGTGCTTTCGACGGTGGCGATGGCGTTGCCCGCGTAGATCGGGCGCGTGAAGGTCTTTTCGCCTTCGACCGAGAGGATGTCCGAGATCTGCATCACATCGAGCAATGCTGCCACGCGCGGCGCGATGTTCTTGCCGGTGGTGGTGGCGGGCGCGAGGAACGCGTCATGGTGCCCCATCAGTTCGACCACCAGCGGTGCGACGTTTTCGGCGAGCGCATTGGCGTAAACCACGTCATCGGCGAGGTGGACCTTGCCCACGCCTTCGATCCTGGCGGCTTCATCGGCCACCGCAGCGCAGCCCGACCCGGCGACGAGCAGGTGCACTTCACCCAGCTTCGACGCGGCGGTAACAACCGCGAGCGTGGCATCTTTGACCGAGGCGTTGTCGTGTTCGACCCAGACGAGAGTTTTCATAGTTCCGTTCCTCCGGGGCTTCCCCCAAGTTCCGATCGCCCTGAGCTTGTCGAAGGGCTGCTTTTTTCTTCGTGCATTGTCCGCAACTTCAAGAAGAAGGGCGGTGCTTCGACAAGCTCAGCACGAACGGTGTAGGGACGCTGCCTCAGGCAGGAATCCCCATTTCCTTGAGCTTGGCCACCAGCGCGTCGACGTCGGGAACCTTGATCCCGGCAACGCGCACCGGTGGTTCAACCACCTTCAGCGTCTTGAGCCGCGGCGTGGTGTCCACGCCGTAATCGGCTGGCGTTTTCTGCGCCATCGGCTTGTTCTTGGCCTTCATGATGTTGGGCAGCGAGGCATAACGCGGCTCGTTCAGGCGCAAGTCGGTGGTCACGATCGCCGGCGCGGCCAGCTTGACCGTTTCCAGACCGCCATCGACTTCGCGCTTCACCACGATCGCATCGCCTTCGACAGTGATCTCGTTGGCGAAAGTGCCCTGCGGCCGGCCGAGCAGCGCGGCAATCATCTGGCCGACCTGGTTGTTGTCGTCGTCGATCGCCTGCTTGCCGGTGATGATGATGCCAGGCGCTTCCTCGTCGGCGATGGCCTTGACGATCTTGGCGACCGCGAGCGGTTCCATTTCATCGTCGGTCATCACCAGGATCGCGCGATCGGCACCCATCGCCAGCGCGGTACGCAGCGTTTCCTGCGCCTTTTGCGGGCCGACCGACACCGCCACGATCTCGGTAACCACGCCCTTTTCCTTCAGGCGAATGGCTTCCTCGACCGCGATCTCATCGAACGGGTTCATGCTCATCTTCACGTTGGCAAGATCGACACCCGTGCCGTCCGCCTTCACGCGCGGCTTCACGTTGTAATCGATCACTCGCTTCACACAGACCAGGGCTTTCATCAGCGCCTCTCCACTTTTCAATACGTTACGCCGGTCAGGCGACCAGCTTCACTTCGGCAACGATCTTGCGGGCAGCATCGCCCAGATCGTTGGCGGGCACGATCGGCAGGCCCGAATTGGCCAGGATCGCCTTGCCCTGTTCCACATTGGTGCCTTCGAGCCGGACCACCAGCGGCACCGACAAGTTCACTTCCTTGGCCGCCGCGACGATACCGTCGGCGATGATGTCGCACTTCATGATCCCGCCGAAGATGTTGACGAGAATGCCCTTCACCGCCGGATCGCTGAGGATGATCTTGAACGCAGCCGTAACCTTTTCCTTGTTGGCGCCGCCGCCAACGTCCAGGAAGTTGGCCGGGAACGCGCCGTTGAGCTTGATGATGTCCATCGTCGCCATCGCCAGGCCCGCGCCATTGACCATGCAGCCGATATCGCCATCGAGCTTGATGTAAGCCAGATCGTGCTTCGATGCTTCGACTTCGGCCGGATCTTCCTCGGTCTCGTCGCGCAGCGCCATCACGTCGGGGTGGCGATACAACGCGTTCGAATCGAAGCTCATCTTGGTGTCGAGCACCAGCAGTTCGCCGGTCTTGGTTTCGACCAGCGGGTTGATTTCGAGCATTTCGCAGTCGAGCGCCACGAACGCATCGTACAACTGCTTCGACACGACTTGCGCCTGCTTGTTGAGCGAGCCCGACAGCTTGAGCGCGAACGCCACCGCGCGGCCGTGGTGCGGCATGAAGCCCTGCGCCGGATCGACGATGATCGAGGTGATCTTTTCGGGCGTGTCGTGCGCCACGGTTTCGATGTCCATGCCGCCTTCGGTCGACACGATCAGCGCGATCCGGCCGGTTGCACGATCGACCACCATCGACAGGTAATATTCCGCAGCGATATCAACGCCATCGGTGACATACAGCCGGTTGACCTGCTTGCCCGCAGCACCGGTCTGCACCGTAACCAGCGTGTTGCCGAGCATTTCCCTGGCGAACGCCTCGACCTCGTCGATCGTCTTGGCCAGCCGCACGCCGCCCTTGGCATCGGCGCCCAGTTCCTTGAACTTGCCCTTGCCGCGTCCTCCAGCGTGGATCTGCGCCTTTACCACCCAAAGCGGGCCGGGCAGCGACTTGGCGGCAGCAACGGCTTCCTCGACCGTCAGCGCGGCGATGCCCTTGGGCACCTGGACGCCGAATTGCGCGAGCAGTTCCTTGGCCTGATATTCGTGGACGTTCATCGCAGGTTCCCGCTGGGTACAGGGCGACGCGCCGTTCGCGGGCGGTGCCGGTGGAATCGTCTAACCCACGTCCTGACGGGTGGGCAGGTGGCCTAAAGCACAGGCACAGCCGCTTGAAAAGGTGTTTGGGCGCAATTCAACCGCGCGCTTAAAGCGATTACAACCGCGCACGCCCGCTTGCCATCACTTGCGCGGTGCCGCAGGGCCGAAAACAGACATGATCGACTACACGCGCCTTGAAGACATTGTTCGCGAAGCCGGCCGCATGGCGCTGGCGCACTGGCCCGGCCGCATCGACCCGACCGGCCCCGCGCTGTCGGTGTGGGACAAGACCCCGGGCGACCCCGTCAGCGAAGCCGACATCGCGGTCGATACCTTCCTGAAGCGCGAACTGGGCAAGCTGCTGCCCTCGGCCGGATGGCTGTCCGAAGAAACGGCGGATCACCCCGACCGGCTCGACAAGGGCTTGTGCTGGCTGGTCGATCCGATCGACGGCACCCGCGATTTCGTGCGCGGGCGGCCGGGCTGGGCGGTTTCGGTGGCGCTGGTCAGCGAAGGCCGTCCGCTGATCGGCATGCTCGATGCGCCCGCGCGCGGCGAATTCTGGCGCGCCATCGCCGGGCAAGGCGCCACCCGCAACGATGCGCCGCTGCGCGCCAGCCAGCGCCTCACGCTGGCCGGCGCGCGCGTGCCCGCAGACACATTGCCCACCGCGGACAACGACCTGGTGCTGGTCGACAAGCCCAACTCCATCGCGCTGCGCATCGCCATGGTGGGCGCCGACGAAGCCGATCTGCTCGCCACTTTGCGCTGGGGCTTCGAATGGGACATCGCCGCCGCGACGCTGATCGCGCGCGAGGCCGGCGCCACGATTTCCGACGCATTCGGCCAGCCGCTCGCCTACAACAAACGCGATCCGCGCGCCTTCGGCCTGCTGGTTACCGCGCCTGCGTTTCACGCCGATGCGGTGGAACGGCTG
>NZ_JANXWG010000009.1 GCF_025351285.1 Novosphingobium sp. | reverse complement strand
CGAAGTCGAGACACGCTGGCGCCGCGCTGACGTGTCTCGACTTCGCTCGACACGAACGGGAACAAGGTGCCTGACCTTAAAGCAAGCCGCCCATCACTCCGGCGGTGTCGACCATGCGGTTCGAGAAGCCCCATTCGTTGTCGTACCACGACAGCACACGCACCAGCTTGCCGTCGATCACCGTGGTTTCGAGGCTGTCGATGGTCGAGCTATGCGCGTCGTGGTTGTAGTCGATCGAAACCAGCGGCTCGTCCGAGAAGCCCAGCACGCCCTTGAGCGCACCTTCCGAAGCGGCCTTGAGCAGCGCGTTGACTTCGTCCTTGGTAGTGTCGCGCTTTGGCGTGAAGGTCAGGTCAACCACCGAGACGTTCGGCGTGGGCACGCGGATCGCCGAACCGTCGAGCTTGCCCTTCAGTTCGGGCAGCACTTCGCCCACCGCGCGCGCGGCGCCGGTGGTGGTGGGGATCATGCTCATCGCAGCGGCACGGGCGCGGCGCGGATCTTCGTGGATCTGGTCGAGGATTTTCTGGTCGTTGGTATAAGCGTGGATCGTGGTCATCAGCCCGCGCTCGATGCCGATCGCGTCGTTCAGCACCTTGGCGAACGGCGCGAGGCAATTGGTGGTGCACGATGCGTTCGACACGATCGCGTGATCGGCGGTCAGCTTGTCGTGGTTCACGCCGTAAACGACGGTAAGGTCGACATTCTTGCCCGGTGCCGAGATCAGCACCTTCTTGGCGCCCGCCGCGATGTGCTTTTCGCACGAAGCGCGATCGGTGAAGAAGCCGGTGCATTCGAGCACGATATCGATGCCCTGCGCGGCGTGCGGCAGGTTGGCGGGATCGCGCTCTGCGGTCACGTGGACGCGGCTGCCGTTGATGACCAGATCGCCACCATCGACTTCGACCGTGCCGGGGAACGCGCCGTGGACCGAATCACGCTTGAACAGCAGCGCGTTGGCCTTGGCCGAGGCGAGATCGTTGATCGAAACCAGTTCAAGCCCGCAATCGGGGCGCTCCAGGATGGCGCGCGCCACGTTGCGCCCGATGCGTCCGAAACCGTTGATCGCTACCTTGGTGGCCATGAAATGCTCCTCAATTGCTCGAAAGTGCCGCGACGATTTGCGGCGTGATCTTGTCGGCGGTCAGGCCGAAATAGTCGTAGAGCGCCTCGATCGGGGCGGAAGCGCCGAAGCGGTCGATGCCGAAGCGCAAGCCCGCGATGCCGGTGATTGCTTCCCAGCCGAAGGTGGTGCCCGCCTCGATCGAGACGCGCAGCACATCGTGCGGCAGCAGGTCGTCGCGATAGGCCTTGTCTTGGCTCGTGAAGCGCGACCACGACGGCATTGAAATCACATCGGTGCCGATGCCCTGTGCCTCCAGCCGATCGCGCACGGTAACCGCGATCTCGACTTCCGAACCGGTGGCCACGATCACCACCTTGCGCGCCGACATGGCGGAACGCAGCCGGTAGGCACCCTTTGCGCTCAGCATGTCGCCCCCAGGAGCATTGGCACTGCGCAGTTGCGGCAGGTTCTGCCGGGTCAGCGCCAACACCGACGGGCCATGCGCGTTCTGCAAGGCCAGTTGCCAGCATTCGGCGGTCTCGATGATGTCTGCGGGGCGGAACACTTCCAGGTTCGGGATCATCCGCATGCTCATCACATGCTCGATCGGCTGGTGCGTCGGACCGTCTTCGCCCAGCCCGATGCTGTCATGCGTGAGCACATAGATCACCCGCGCCTGCTGTAGCGCCGACATACGGATCGCATTGCGGCAATAGTCGGAGAACACCAGGAAGGTGCCGCCATAGGGGATCACCCCGCCGTGCAGCGCCATGCCGTTCATCGCCGCGGCCATGCCGAATTCGCGGATGCCGTAATAGACGTAGCGGCCGGCGTAATCGGCCGGGGTGAACGGCGTGGTCACCTTGGTCTTGGTGTTGTTCGAGCCGGTGAGATCGGCCGACCCACCGACCATTTCGGGCACCAGCGGGGTCAGCACTTCCAACGCCATTTCGGACGACTTGCGCGTGGCGACCTTCTGCGATTGCGCCAACCAGCCCTTGAAAGTCTCGGCCACCGCATCGCCCGCAGGCAGTTCACCCGCCATGCGACGGCTGAATTCGGCAGCGTTGGCATCGCCGGCAAGCCGCGCATCCCACGCCTTGCGCGCATCGGCGCCCTTGGCACCCAGCGCTCGCCAGCCGGCCAGCACATCGTCCGGAATCTCGAACGGCGCCGCAGTCCAGCCCAACGCGGCGCGCGTCGCGGCGATTTCGTCTGCGCCAAGCGGGCTGCCGTGGACGTTGTGCGTGCCCTGCTTGGTGGGCGCGCCCTTGCCGATGACGGTGTGGCAAGCGACCAGCGATGGCCGGTCATCGGCCACAGCGGCGGCCAGCGCGCGCTCGATATCGGCCATGTCGTGCCCATCGCACGATTCGACGTGCCAGCCCGCGGCTTCATAGCGCGCGGGGATGTTCTCGGTGGTTGAAAGGCTGGTAGCGCCGTCGATGGTGATCTTGTTGTCGTCCCACAACACGATCATCCGGCCCAGCTTGAGCGTGCCGGCAAGCCCGATCGCTTCGTGGTTGATGCCTTCCATCAGACAGCCGTCGCCCGCGACCACCCAGGTGCGGTGATCGACCAGACCATCGCCGAAGTGCGCGTTGAGATGCCGCTCGGCAATCGCCATGCCCACGGCCATTGCCAGGCCCTGCCCCAGCGGCCCGGTGGTGCATTCCACGCCTTCCAGCTCGGTGTTCTCGGGATGGCCCGCGCAAGGGCTGTGCAACTGGCGGAACTTGCGGATGTCATCCATCGTGGGGCGCGCATAGCCGGTCAGGTTGAGCAGCGAATAGACCAGCATCGAGCCATGCCCGGCCGACAGCACGAAACGATCGCGATCGGGCCAGCGCGGCGCCGAGGGATCGAACTTCAGGAACCTGGCGTAAAGCACAGTCGCCACGTCGGCCATGCCCATCGGCATGCCGGGGTGCCCGCTGTTCGCGGCCTGGACTGCATCCATGGCCAGCGCGCGGATGGCGTTTGCCATGACGGGAAGCTGTGCCGGTGTCGAAGCTGTCATGCGGTAGCCTGTACCCTTTCCGCCGCGTCACCCGGCGCGTAGTTGCCAATTCGCCCAAACCCCCCGGGGCCGATTCGCATTGTGGCGCCTCTTTGTCCGGGGCACCCCGATGCGTCAAGGATGGTGGGGTGGTGCCCGGGGCGCCGTAAACTGTGCATAAGCTTCGCATGGCTTGCGCAGAACGCGCAGCAACCGGTTGCGACAACGCGTATTTGTGTTAGCCAAATGGGTCATGGCAGATGTTCAGATGGACTCGGCGGTTAACCGGCTCGACGCGGCGCTCGCACGGATCGAAGCTGCGCAGCTTCGCGCAAAGACCCAGCCTTCCGCAAATGCCGCTGCGCTGGCCGCGCTCGAACAACGTCACGCTGCGCTGCGCCAGGTGTTGAACGACTGCGTGCGCGAACTCGATACGCTGCTTGCCGCCGCCGAAGCCGCGCCACAGGTGGAAGCCAGCCAGGCGAAGGTTGGCACATGAGCAACCTCACCATCCGCATCGGCGGCCGCGATTTCACCGTCGCCTGCGCACCGGGCGAAGAAGCGCACATCGACACGCTCGGCCGGATGATCGATGGCCGGCTGAGCGAACTGGGCGACGAACAACGCGGGATGAGCGAAACGCGCACGCTGCTGTTCGCCGCGCTGCTGCTGGCCGACGACCTTCACGACCTGCGCAAGAAGGCCGCGCAACCGTCCGCGCCGGGCCCGGCTTTTGCTGCGCGGATCGACAGGCTGGCCGAACGGCTCGAAAATATTGCCACGCACCTTGAGGAAAGCCCACAGAGCGCCTAAGTGTTGTTGTGACGGGTTCTGCCCGGCACGAGCCGAACGAACATCCCTGAGGCTATAAGCAAAATCCTTGGGGGCTGTCCCTGGTTTGACCACTCTCTTTGCATTGGGGTCAGGCACATATGGTCCCCACCTGACGTCGACGCGTCAGAGGATTTCACCGGCAACGACCCATGGTGGGCCCGTCACCCATCGCTGAACCTGAGCCATCCCGCTCTGCGAGAGACAATTCGTGGCCGGAAGACAATTCCTTGACGCCAAGGCAGGCTTGCGCAAGCGCCTGAAGGCCGATCGCCGAACCGCCGTAGCCGCTCTCGATCCGCGCATGTCGGCATTGCTGTTGCTCCGCCCGCCCGCCGCCTTGACGGCGTTGGTTCCGACAGGCGCCACGATCGGGCTTTACGCGGCCGGTGCGGACGAAGCGCCCACGCAGGGCTACGCCAAGTGGTTCCACGAAGCCGGTCATCGCTTGGCGCTGCCGTGGTTCGCCGCCCGTGATGCGGCAATGACATTCCGCGAATGGACTTCGCCTTACGCCGACGATTGTTTGAAAGCAGGCCCGTGGTCGGTCGCGCAGCCGGCCGAGGATGCGCCCGAAGCCGTTCCCGATGTGGTGTTCGTGCCGCTGGTGGGATTCAGTCCCGATGGCGGCCGGCTTGGACAGGGTGGCGGGCATTATGATCGCTGGCTGGCGGCGCACCCCGCGGCGGTCGCGATCGGGCTTGCCTGGGATTGCCAGATGGTCGAACAATTGCCGCTGGAACCGCATGACCGCGCATTGACGGCCGTCGTCACCCCTACCCGCCTATACGGTCCTTTCGCCGGAGCCAACGCATGATGATGAACGAGCCGCCTCCACCCACGTGGCGCAAGCCCGCCGGCATTCTCATGCTGCTGACAGGACTGGTTCTTTACGGCGTGCTGGTCGCCAGCGCTTCGGGCCTGATCGCGCAGACGCCGGTACTGGTCCAGGCAGTGGTCTACATGGTGCTGGGGATCGTGTGGATCCTGCCGCTACGGCGGTTCCTGATCTGGATGGAGACCGGCCGCTTCGGTTGAGGAACCGATTGCCCGGCCCGCCATTTTCCCTGATTTCCGGGAAAATGGCGCGAGTGACGGGACTTGAACCCGCGACCTCCGGCGTGACAGGCCGGCGCTCTAACCAACTGAGCTACACCCGCGTATTCAAGACGATTACGCTTGGGAGCCGCGCCACTAAGGCAGCCTACCGGACCTGTCAACCGCTATCCGAACTGGCTTCGCGGCACACTTCCCACAGCCCGAAGCGCGGGCGCATCGGACAGCGCGAACATGCCTTCCGCCCCGTTAACCAAAGCTTGGGACCTGCCCGCTAATACACGGATCGGCGCTGGGGCATGCGCCGAACGGGGGCAATATGGCATCGAGGTTCGCAATCGCGGGCTATGGAATAGCGGGCGGGATCGTCGCCAGCATGGCGCCGGCCACGGCGCAGGCGGCCGAACGGGTGCAGCTTGCCAGCGACGTGTTCGTCGAACGCTATGTGCCCGGCCCCGATGGCCGCGTCAGCCGCGTGCTCGAACGCCCGGCTGCGCTTCATCCGGGTGACCGCCTGATCTTCGTGGTGAACTGGAAGGCGCGCGCTGCCGGTGCAAGCCGCGATTTCACCGTGACCAATCCGATGCCGCGCAGCGTATCCTACCAGCGCTCGATCGAGGCCGACGAAGAAGTCTCGATCGATGGCGGATTGAGCTGGGGCCGGCTGGAAGACTTGCGCTTGCGCGACGAAGGCCGGATCCGACAAGCGACACCCGAAGACGTCACACACGTGCGCTGGCGCGTTCCGGCGCGAATGGCGGTGCTGGGTTCGGGGCAGATCACCTATCGCGGCGTGGTTCGGTAATCGAGCTCAGCAGTTTTCGTACTTCCAGTTGCGCTTCTTGCCCTCGGCGATCCACTCAATCGCCTGAGCCACGCGACGTTCGCGTGTTGCGGCCGCTTTGGCCTCGCCAATCCATTCATTGTATTCGCGGCGCGCTGAAGGCGTGAAGGACTCGAAATTCGCCAGAGCCGCTGCGTTTTCGGACAACGCCGCAGCCATTTCCTCGGGCACCGGCAATTCTGGCTTGGGTTCACGCACGACAGGTCGCTTGGTGGCGCTGCCGGTCCTCGCAACGCGATCGCGCGCGGCGTGGAGTCGTTCGATCATTACCGCTTCGTCGGGCAGATCGCCCAGCGCGGTGATCCTGCCGTATTGGCCCATGCCGGTTTCGGCATCGTCGCCGTTCGGCCCCTGGCGTCCTTCGCCGTGGATCGTGAACGCGCAATGCGCCTTGAAGCCGGCCATGCCCGCCACGTTCTTGCCGCCCACCAGGTAGTGCGGCATCGACCATTTGATCGTCTCCTCCACCCCCGGCAGCGCGCGGTGCACCAGCGCACGCAGATGCTGGAGGATAGGCTGCCCGAACGGCGCGGCCTTGGCGATATAGGCATCGATGCGTGGATCGGACTTGGTCATGCGCGCCTCCTGCATTGGCGCGCATCCTATCAGATCAATCGCCGAGCAAAAGCACCGGCGTTTCGATCAGCTTCTTCACCGCCTGGACGAAGCTGGCTGCATCCCAGCCGTCGACCACGCGGTGATCGCAACTGATCGAGATGTTCATGAGCTTGCGCTTTTCGATCCGCTCGCCACCCATCCCGTCAGACACGAACATCGGGCGTTCGATGATGCGGTTGGGTCCGATGATCGCCACTTCGGGACGATTGATCACCGGCGTTGTCGCCACCCCGCCGAGCGGGCCGAGCGAAGTGACCGTCAGCGTCGAACCGGACAGTTCCGAGCTGGTTGCAGTGCCGTTGCGCGCCGCTTCCGCCAGCCGCGCAATCTCGCGCGCAAGCTGCCACAAGTTGAGCGTCTGCGCATCGCGGATCACCGGCACCATCAGCCCCGCCGGCGTCTGCGCCGCAATGCCGAGATGGACCGCGCCGTGGCGGGTGACGATATTGGCCTCGTCATCGTAGCGCGCGTTGATCATCGGGAATTGTGGCACCGTGCGGCAGATCGCAGTGATCAGCAGCGGGAGCATGGTGAGTTTGGGCTTCTCGCCCCGGCTATCATTCAATTGTCCGCGCATTGTCTCCAGCGCGGTGACATCGCATTCCTCGACATAGGAGAAGTGCGGGATGTTGCGCTTCGAAGCCGCCATGTTTTCGGCGATCCGGCGGCGCAATCCGATGACCTTGATCGTCTCGTCCCCCCGCGCCGGTCCTGCCGCACGGTAACCGCCGCTGGCGTTGTAGGCGAGGAACTGGTCGAGATCGGCGTGGCGAATGCGGCCATCCTCGGCCGGGCGCACTTCGGACAGATCGATGCCGAGATCCTGCGCACGGGCACGGACTGCGGGGCTGGCGAGAACGCGCGCGGCGGTTGGGCGAGCGAACGGTGCGGGTGCTGGGGGTGCGGCGTTAGCACTTGCAGCAAACGGTTCCCCACCCACCGTTCGCCCTGAGCTTGTCGAAGGGCTGTCCTGGTTTTCGGCGACCGCCTTTGGCGCGGAAGACAAGGACAGTGCTTCGACAAGCTCAGCACGAACGGGGTCAGGTGTTGGAACTGTCGAGGTAGCACGATCAGGTGCGGAAACTTCCCCGTCCACACCTTCAATCTCGATCACCACCAGCGTGGCGCCGATCGACACCATGTCGCCAACCTCGCCCGCGACTTCGAGCACGGTTCCCGTGACGGGGCTTTCCATTTCGACCGTGGCCTTGTCGGTCATCATGTCGGCGACGGGCGAATCCTCCTCGATCCGGTCGCCCGGCTTGACGTGCCAGGCAACGATCTCGGCCTCAGCGATGCCTTCGCCGATGTCGGGCAGGCGGAATGTGAAACGGGCCATCTGGTCAGGCTTTCAGGATGCGGTCGAGGGCTTCGCCGATGCGGACGGGACCGGGGAAATACGCCCATTCGAGGCTGTGCGGATAAGGCGTGTCGAAGCCGGTGACGCGTTCGATCGGGGCTTCGAGGTGATAGAAGCAGCGCTCCTGCACTTGCGCCGACAATTCGGCGCCGAACCCGCTGGTGCGCGTGGCTTCGTGGACGATCATGCATTTGCCGGTTTTCTGCACAGACTTTTCCACAGCCTCGATATCGAGCGGGACCAGCGTGCGCAGATCGATGATTTCGGCATCGACGCCCTTTTCGGCGCAGACCGCGCTGACCACGTGGACCATCGTGCCATAAGCCAGGATCGTCAGCGCCTCCCCGTGGCGCACGGTGCGCGCCTTGCCGAGCGGGATGTTGTAGTACCCTTCGGGCACCGCGCTGTCGTCGTGCCGCGCCCAGGGTTCGACCGGCTTGTCATAGTAGCCGGTAAACGGGCCGTTGTAGATGCGCTTGGGTTCGAAGAAGATCACCGGATCGTTGTCCTCGATCGCGGAGATCAGCAGGCCCTTGGCATCGTACGGGGTGGCCGGGATGACGGTTTTCAGGCCGGCCACGTGGGTGAACAGCGCCTCGGGGCTCTGGCTGTGCGTCTGCCCGCCGAAGATGCCGCCGCCGAACGGGCTGCGCACCGTCAACGGCGCGATGAACTCGCCCGCCGAACGATAACGCAACCGCGCGGCCTCCGAAATGAGCTGGTCCATTCCCGGGTAGATGTAATCGGCGAACTGGATCTCGGGCACCGGGCGCAAGCCATAGGCGCCCATCCCCACCGCCACGCCGATGATCCCGCATTCGTTGATCGGCGTATCGAACACGCGCCGGCTGCCGTGCTTTTTCTGCAAGCCAGCGGTTGCGCGGAACACGCCGCCGAAAAAGCCGATATCCTCGCCGAACACGACCACGTCGGCATCGCGCGTCAACATCACGTCGAGCGCGTCGTTGATCGCCTCGATCATGTTCATCCGCTTCGATGGGGCGTCATGCAGGCTGACGGGAGCTTCCTCGATCGTGCTCATTCTTCCCACTCCGGCCACTTGATTCGCCGCTCACGGATTGCCTGTTCGGCCTGTTCTTCGAGGTGTGCGGGAAGCTCCTCGAACACGTCCTCAAACATCGTGTGGAACGGGTGGTGGAGACCGTGGCCCAGAACGCCGTTCTTTTCGGCTTCCTTGGTCGCGGCCTTGACCATTTCGGCCAGTTCGCGGTCCATCTCGGCGTGGGCCTCGTCGGTCCATTCGCCAAGCGCGACCAGATGGCGCTTCAGCCGCATGATCGGATCGCCCAGCGGCCATTCCTCGCGCTCTTGCGCCGAACGGTAGCCGGCGGGATCGTCCGAGGTGGAGTGCCCCTCTGCGCGGTAAGTGAAGTGCTCGATCAGCGTCGGGCCCATGTTGGCCCGCGCGCGATTGGCGGCCCATTGCGTCGCCGCGTAAACCGCCAGCGCATCGTTGCCGTCGACGCGCAAGCCTGCGATGCCATAACCGATCGCCCGCGCGGCAAACGTAGTGCGCTCGGCCCCGGCAAAGCCCGAGAAGCTCGAAATCGCCCACTGGTTGTTGACCACGTTGAACACCACCGGCGCGTTGAACACCGCAGCAAACGTAAGCGCGGCGTGGAAATCGCCCTCGGCGCTCGATCCCTCGCCGATCCAGCTTGCGGCAATGCGCGTGTCGCCCTTAATCGCGCTGGCCATCGCCCAGCCGACCGCTTGCGGGTATTGCGTGGCGAGATTGCCGCTGATCGTGAAGAAGTGATGCGCGCGGCTGGAATACATGATCGGCAGTTGGCGGCCCTTCAGCTTGTCCGCGCGGTTCGAGTAGATCTGGTTGATCATCTCGGTCAGCGGATAGCCGCGCGCGATCAGGATGCCCTGCTGGCGATAGCTGGGGAACACCATGTCGTCATCGGCCAGCGCGAAGGCGGGCGCCACCGAGGTCGCTTCCTCGCCAGTGCACTTCATGTAGAAGCTGGTCTTGCCCTGGCGCTGCCCGCGAAACATACGATCATCGAACGCGCGCGTCAGCGCCATCGTGCGCAACATCCGCCGCAGCGTTTCCGGATCGAGCCGCGGATCCCACGGACCCACCGCGCGGTGATCCTCACCCAGCACGCGCACCATATCGAGGCACAGCGGGTGCGTTTCAGCCGCGGCGCATTGCTCGTCCGGGCGCGGCTGCGCGCCGGCGGGCGGGATGCCGAGATCGGTATAATCGACCTTGTCGCCGGGGCGGTACTTTGGCTCGGGAACGTGGAGCGACAGCGGCGGCAAGTTGCCTCGGCCATGCGCTGGCGCGATATCCGTCATTGGCGAATTGCCTGCATCAGCGTGCTCTCCAATCGGCCATCAACGCCCGAACGAGCGCCCTGTGCCTGTGACGTAATATTGCGTGGCCTCGTTATTTTATTACTCTCTCGAAGCCGAGTCAATCATTCCGTCACACCGCGACGGGAGCAGAAATAGGCGCTTGTGGATGGTAGTCGGACACCACGAAATCATCGATGCGATAGCCGAAGATGGTGTCCGGCTTGCGCCCGATCTCTAGTCGGGGCGAGCCCGATGGAGCCCGCAAAAGCTGCTCCTCCACCAGCGCGGCATGGTTGCGATAGAGGTGCACGTCCCCCCCCATCCACACCAGTTCGCCCGGCTGCAGATCGCACTGCTGAGCCAGCATCGTGGTGAACAACGCCGCGCCCCACAAATTGAACGGCAGCCCGAGTGCGACGTCGCAACTGCGCTGGTAGAGCAGGCAGGACAGCCTGCCGTCTGCCACATGGAACTGGTAGCTCTTGTGGCACGGTGGCAGCGCCATCAGGTCGATTTCTGCCACGTTCCAGCCCTCGACGATATGGCGCCGGCTGCCCGGATTCATGCGCAGGCTTTCGACCAGCGCGGAGACCTGGTCGATCCCCTTGCCCTGCCGATAAAGCCCCTCTCCCGCCGGTTCATAGGTCGGCCAATCGACCCACTGTTTGCCATAGACCGGGCCGAGATCGCCCCACCGCGCGGCAAAGTCGGCATCGGCCACGATCCGTGCGGAGAAGTCCTTGCGATCGATCGGATCGCCGGTCTCGCGCCGGTAGCGGTCGAGCGGCCAGTCGGTCCAGATTTCCACGCCTTGCGCGCACAGTGCCCGGATATTGGTGTCACCGGTCAGGAACCACAGGAATTCGCGGGTGGCGGTTTTCCAGTAAACGCGTTTGGTGGTGATCAGCGGCATTTGCCCGCCCGAAAGATCGAAGCGCAATTCGGCGCCGAACACCGACCGCGTGCCGATCCCGGTGCGATCGATCCGCTCGTCGCCCTGCGTCCAGATCCGCCGCATCAGCGCGAGATACTGATCCTCGTAATGAGGCGCGGGGGCGGAACGGAGCGGGAGCGTGGCCATGGCTGAAGCCTAGCCCGGCGCGCTGGCCAAGGAAAGCGCGAGACGCTATGCACTTCAGGCGCGCCGCGATTGATCGCTTGCCACGCAGTCGATCAGCCCATATAGGCCGCGCCCTGCCCCGCCGCCGGGAAATCGGCGGCGATCCGGTCGGGGAATAGCTCAGCCTGGTAGAGCACTGTCTTCGGGAGGCAGGGGCCGGAGGTTCGAATCCTCTTTCCCCGACCACATTTTTTGCATCGGTATCCAAAGTCGCGCATTTGCGCGGCTTTGGAGCCGTGTTTCAGAGCGAAAGTTCGCTCAACCCCGCATGGTTATCGGGCCGGCGCCCGAGCGGCCAGTGGAACAGGCGATCCGCTTCGGCAATCGGGTGTTCGTTGATGCTGGCGATGCGGCGTTCCATCAGGCCGTCTGCGTCGAACTGCCAGTTCTCGTTGCCATAAGCGCGGAACCAGTGGCCGCTGTCGTCACGATATTCATAGGCAAAGCGCGCCGCAATACGGTTGCCTGTATGCACCCAGACTTCCTTGACCAGCCGATAATCGAGTTCGCGCACCCATTTGCGCGTCAGGAATGCTTCGATCGCGGCGCGGCCCGACAGGAATTCGGCGCGGTTCCGCCACTGGCTTGCGGGCGTGTAGGCGAGCGCCACGCGTGCTGGATCGCGGCTGTTCCAGGCGTCCTCGGCCAGACGCGCCTTCTGCGCCGCGGTTTCATCGGTGAACGGGGGCAAGGGTGGTCGGCTCATGTCGGGTTCCTTTCAAGGCGTTGGCGAAGCCGCGCGTTGTCGGCTTCGAGATCGGCAATCCGTGCGTTGAGCCGATCCAGCGCGGCCTGCACATCGGCAGCGTCGACCTTCTGCGGAATGTGCTGCGGGCTATTCATGTCCCAGGCTGCTACCTCGAACAGGATCGCCTGTTCGGGCTTCGCGCGATAGCCTTCGGGCATCAGCCGTGAAATCATTGCGGCATCGTCGCTCACCCGTGCGCGGCCCCAGATCTTGATCCGCCGGCAGTTCGCATAATCCATCAGGAACAGGAACGCCTTGGCGTTTTCGGCCAGGTTGCCGGTGGAGATGTACTGCCGGTTGCCGATGTAGTCGGCAAAGCCGATCGTCGACCCGTCGATCACGCGCAGGAAGCCTTTCGGCCCCCCGCGGTGCTGCGCATAAGGCTGGCCCGAGGCATTGGCGGTGGCGAGATAGGCGGTGTCGACGCCGGCCAGGAAGGTGGCAAGATCATCGGTGATCCCAGTCCGAAATCCACCGCGCGCCTCGATCTTCGCATAGGCATCGCGCGATCCGCGCGTGACCTGGATCGCCTTGATCGTGGGCGTGAAAGCGATGTCGCTCGATGGGATCGTCATGGCGGCCCTCCTGATCCGAACCGAGTGATATGCCCGGCCCGGAACAGATAGATGCTTCCGATCGTGGGCAGTATCCGGTAATCCAGCAACTCGACCTTTCAATTTGTGGAAGCATGACGTGGACCGGTTCGATGCAATCCGCACGCTGCTGGCCGCCGTCGATGGCGGCAGCCTGTCGGCCGCCTCGCGCAAGCTGCGGATGCCGTTGCCCACGGTCAGCCGCAAGGTTTCTGATCTGGAGCGCCACCTCGGCACGCAACTGGTCGTCCGCACCAGCCGCAAGCTGTTGCTGACCGACGCGGGGCGCGCCTTCGTGGGCAGCGCCCGCGTGGTGCTCGACATGCTGGACGATGCCGAACGCGCCGCTTCGGGCGAATACCGCGCACCGCGCGGCGATCTGCTCGTCACCGCGCCGATCCTGTTCGGCAAGCTTCATGTCACCCCGATCGCGATCGAGTTCCTTTCTGCGTACCCGCAAGTTAATCTGAAACTGGTGCTGGCCGATCATGTGATCGACCTGGTGGGCAACCACGTCGATGCCGCGCTCCGCATCGGCCCCTTGCCCGACAGCGCGCTGCGGGCCACGCATCTGGGCGATATCCACTGGATCACTTGCGCCAGCCCGGACTATCTCGCCCGCCGGGGCTCGCCCATGACGCCGGCCGACCTTGCCGGAACCGATTGCATTGCGTTCGAGTGGCTGGAGCCGCTGCGCGAATGGCGCTTCGGCTCGGGCCCGAGCAGCCAGGCGGTGACGATCACTCCACGCTTTTCGGTCAGCACTGCCGAATCGGTGATCGATGCGGCGATCGCGGGAATGGGGATCTGCCGAGTGCTTTCGTACCAGGCCGACAGCGCGCTGCGATCGGGAAAGCTGGTCAGGGTCCTGCCCGATCATGGCCCCGACGCCCTGCCGGTACACCTCGTCCATGCAGGGCAGGCGATGATTCCGCTCAAGCTGCGGGCGTTCCTCGATTTCGCCAAGCCCAGGTTGAAAGCGCGGATCGCGGCTGTGGGCGCAGTTTGAACTATCAGCGTCTCGAAATTCGAAAGGCTGGGTGCCGAAATCAGCAGATACCGGATTGATCATGGAAGGCCCAATCCAGTGGCGCCGGCGGATCACCGCCTGCAACCACGTTGAAAGGACGCCTTCCCATGCCCCGTATCGCCACCCCCGCCACCATCGCCGATGCTCCTGAAAAATCGCAGCCCTTGCTCGATGCCGTCGTCAAGCAGATCGGTTCGGCGCCCAACATGTTCCGCCTGATCGGCACCAGCCCGGCCGCGCTCGAAGGGTATCTCGGCATGTCCGGCGCGCTCGGCAAGGGCGCCCTGCCCGCCGCCACGCGTGAACGGATCGCGCTGGCCGTCGCCCAGATCAACGGCTGCGATTACTGCCTTTCGGCGCACACGCAGCTCGGCAAGACCTTCGCCCACCTTGATGACGCAGAGATTACCGCCAACCGCAACGGCGCCTCGAACGATCCCAAGGCCGATGCCGCCGTCCGCTTCGCCGCGCAGGTGACCTACGCGCGCGGCCACGTAACCGACGCCGATTTCACCGCGGTGAAAGCCGCCGGCTACACCGACGCGCAAGTGATCGAGATCGTCCAGCATGTCGCGCTCAACACCTGGACCAACTACGTCAACGAGGTGTTCCAGACCGAAATCGACTTCCCGGTCGTCAAAGCCAGCCTGGCCGCCTGACCGGACACGAATGTTGACCCACCATGGGTTCGCGGAAAGTTGGGTTGGTGCGCCCGACGGGATTCGAACCCATGGCCCCCAGATTAGGAATCTGGTGCTCTATCCGGCTGAGCTACGGGCGCCCCGGGCCGCTTTAGGCGGCGCGGGGCACGCTGGCAATCCGTCGGGTCGCCGGATGCCTTGCGATTTCACCGTTCAGTTTACCTCGCCGGGCGGAACCATGGGGAACAGGATCGGCGCGATGGCGACGCCTTCTTCCATCAGGTCGCGCGCTTCTTCGGGCGTGGCCTGGCCGTGGATCTGTACGGCATCCTTGTCGCCATAATGCATCGCGCGGGTTTCTTCGGCAAAGCTCTTGCCCACCCAGCGCGAGGTCTTGAGCGCTTCGGCCTGCATCGCCGCTACCGCGCGCAGCATCTGAATTGCTTCGGGCGGCAGCTTCGGGCCGGACATCGCATGCGGCGTGGCATGTTCGGGTGCCGGAGCAGTGACCGTTGCGGGGAGGTTTACGGGCGGCTGCGAAACCGGCTTTGCGCCCAAAAGCTGGTTGCCCTTGCGCGCCAGGTTGGGCGCCATCAGCGCCTTGCCCACATCGGCCGAACCGCACACCGGGCACGCCAGCAGCCCGCGCGCCTGCTGGCTGGCGAAATCGTCCGACGAGCCGAACCAGCCTTCGAACTTGTGGCCGCCGCCTTGGCCTTCGGCGCGGCATTCGAGGTCGAACACGATCATGATGACATCGATGTAGGAATTGCGCGCTTGTTGTAAAGGTTGGGCAGTTGCGCGCGCACTTCGGCGGTGCGCGCGGGATCGATCGTGGCGAAGCCCAGAGCGGCGCCCTCTCCGCCAAGATCGAGCACCACCTCGCCCCACGGATCGACCACCAGGCTGTGCCCGTAAGTCTCGCGGCCATCGGCGTGGCAGCCGCATTGCGCCGCCGCGATCACCCAGGCGCTGGCTTCGACCGCCCTCGCCCGCTGGAGCAAGTGCCAATGTGCGCGGCCTGTCGGCACGGTAAACGCGGCGGGGATGGCGATGGCGTCGCAGCGCGCCTGCCCCAAAGCCTCGAACAAGGCCGGGAAGCGGATATCATAGCAGATCGCCAGGCCCAGCCGGCCGAGCGGCGTGTCGTCGACCGCAACCACTGCCACGCCCGGCGCATAAGCGTTGGATTCACGCCACGATTCGCCACTTGCCAGATCGACATCGAACATGTGGATCTTGTCGTACGTGACCGGTGCCCCGCCCGCAGGCGAAAACACCATCGCACGGTTTGCCAGTTTGCCGTCGGACCTGGCCACCGCCATCGAGCCCAGGCAGATGGTCAAGCCGCGCTCCGTCGCAAGTTTGCCGAGCATCGTGGCGAACAGGTTGTCGCCCTCGGGCGGGATGTTGGCGGCGCCGCGCTTGCGATCGCGGTCGAGCAGCAGCGACATTTCGGGCGTGAACAGCATCGTCGCGCCTTCGCGTGCGGCCTCATCGGCAGCGTCGCGGATCGTGTCGTAATTGGCCTCGGGATCGATCCCGCTGGTCATCTGCAGGACGGCGATGCGCGTCGGCCCATTCACGCGGCGAGCAACGCGTCCAGCTTGCCCGCGGCTTCGAGCGCGGCGAGATCGTCCGATCCGCCGACGTGCGTCTCGCCGATGAAAATCTGCGGCACGGTGGTAGCGCGGGGGGCGCGTTCGAGCATCTGCGCCTTGTCGGGCCCGCCCATCGTCACGTCGAACTCGGTATATTCGGCGCCCTTGGCATCGAGCAACGCCTTGGCGCGCGTGCAATAGGGGCAGCCCCACTTGGTGTAGATGTCGATCTTCGGAAGCGCCATTTGCGGTTTCTCCAGCAGCCTTTTTTCGAAAGCGGGGACCTTGAATTCGGTTCCGGCTAACACACATGATCGTTCGTGTCATGCGCCACACCGGGCGTGACACAGCAACCCCGCCGGGGCGCCTTTGTTTCGAGCAGTTTGTTCGTTTCGGGCCTTGTGCGGATTTCGTCAGATTGCTCAATCACGAGGATTTGTATCATGAACCGTCTGGATTTCACCCCCTATCGCCGCAACACCGTGGGTTTCGATCGGGTGTTCGACTTGCTCGAACGCCAGGCCCGCGCCGCTGCCGGAGACAATTACCCGCCGTTCAACATCGAACGGCAGGGTGACGATGCCTATCGCATCACCTTGGCCGTGGCCGGCTTCAAGTCCGAAGAGCTCGACATCACCGCGCAGCAGAACCTGCTTGTGGTCAAGGGCAGCAAGCCCGAGCTGGACGGGCGGCAGTTCCTGCATGTCGGCATTGCCAACCGCAGCTTCGAACGCCGCTTCGAACTCGCCGATTTCGTGCGGGTGGAGAACGCCGACCTGGCTGACGGGCTGCTGATCATCGATCTCGTGCGCGAAGTGCCCGAAGCGATGAAGCCCAAGAAGGTGCTGATCGGCGGACAGAAGCCGCTCAGCGTGGTCGATGTTGCGATCGAACCCAAGGCTGCCAACGCCGCCTGATCGGAAAGTTCGTTACTCGGCATTCGGGGGCGGGTCCGCCAGGGCCCGCCCCTACGCCGTTTCCAGCGTCCTGCCGGCAGGCTTGCGGCATCGTCCGGGTCGCAGAAGACGATACCACAGCCAGGCAAGTTGGTGACGTCGCAAGCCTCAGCAGGCTTCAGCCACGTTTAAGATAGGCCTCAGCAGGCTTCGGCGACGTTTAAGATAGGCCTCAGCAGGCTTCGGCGACGTTTAAGATAGGCCTCAGCAGGCTTCAGCCACGTTTAAGTTAGGCCTCAGCAGGCTTCGGCCACGTTTAAGTTAGGCCTCAGCAGGCTTCGGCCACGTCCATCAGCGCCGAGCGATCGAGGATGGTCACGCGTCCGCCTTTGAGCGTGACCATGCCCGAATCCGCCCAGGCCGAAAGCTGGCGATTGATCTGTTCGCGCGACATGCCGGCAAAGTTGCCGAGTTCGCCCTGGCTGAGCGCGATGCGCAATTGCCCGTCGACGCTGCCGGGTTCGTTGCTCATCATCAGCCGCAAAAGGAACCGCGCGAGCCTTGGGCCCGAAGTGTAGGCGCGATCGGCCTCGATCACCGCGTTGTTCTGACGGATGCGCCGCGCCATGGCTTTCAACAGCCGCAGTGACATGCGCTGGTGCTTGCTGACGATATCGTCGAACGCGGAACGCGACAGCACCAGCGCTTCGACCGGTTCGATCGCATGGACGCTGGCGGTGCGTTCGCCCCCGTCGAGGAAGGCGATTTCGCCTAGCACATGGCCCGGTTCGGCATAATCGAGCACGATTTCGCGCCCGTTGGCGGCCACCATGCTGACCCGCGCCAGCCCCGACAGCATGATGAACAGCGTGTTGCCTTCAGCGCCTTGCGCCATCAGTTCCTGTTCGCGCTTGAACGCCTTCAGGTTGCCGCGCAGGATGATGTCCGAAAGTTCGGCCTGTTCGCAATCGGCAAACAGGCTCTGCGACGCGAGCGTGGCGGCAAGTTCCGATGCATGCATGACGATTGGCTGCGCCCCCGTGAACGTGGTGATGCGTCGGGCGGCTCATGAGAAAATGCGTGCCCGATGCTGCTGCGACCAGCCCTGTTACACCCGAAACTATCGTCCGGTCAGGCGGTTTGAGCGCAAGACTCGCAGAAGTGCAAGGATTCGTTGACGGTTTGTAACAATTGCAAGCCGCAATCGTTGCCTGGCCGTTGGTGGCAGGTCTTACCTCAAACCAGTCGCGCCTGCTTGAGCGCCGCCGCAATGAACCCGGCAAACAAGGGGTGCGGATCGAACGGGCGGCTTTTCAATTCGGGGTGGAACTGCACCCCGATGAACCACGGATGGTCGGGCCGTTCGACGATTTCGGGGAGCAATCCGTCGGGCGACATGCCTGAAAACACCAGTCCGCCCCGCTCCAGCGGTTCGCGATAGGCGCCGTTGACTTCGTAGCGGTGGCGGTGGCGTTCGGAGATGCTGTCCGCACCACCATAGATTGCCGAAACGTGGCTGTTGCCGGCCAGCTTGGCTTCGTAAGCGCCAAGCCGCATCGTGCCGCCCATGTCGGTATCGGCGCCGCGCTGCTGGAGCCCCTCGGCGCTCATCCATTCGGTGATGATGCCCACCACCGGCTCGCTGGTGTCGCCGAATTCGGTGGACGAAGCGCGCGCGATCCCGGCGGTGTTGCGCGCGCCTTCGATGCACGCCATCTGCATGCCCAGGCAAATCCCGAAGAACGGCACGTTGCGTTCGCGCGCGAAGCGCACCGCCTCGATCTTGCCTTCGGACCCGCGCACGCCGAACCCGCCGGGCACGAGAATGCCGTGCATCGGTTCAAGCTTGGCGGCGACTTCGGCATCGGGCTCCTCGAACAACTCGGCGTCGAGCCACACGATGTTGACCTTGACGCGGTTGGCCATGCCGCCGTGAACCAGCGCTTCGTTGAGCGACTTGTAAGCATCGGGCAGCCCGACATATTTGCCGACCACGCCGATCGTGACTTCGCCTTCGGGGTTGAAATAGCGATCGACGATATCGTCCCAGCGCGACAAGTCGGGAGCCACGCTGTCCATGCCGAAATGGCGCAGCACTTCGGCATCGAGACCCTCGGCATGGTACTGCAACGGCACCGAATAGATGCTTTTGGCATCGAGCGCGGGGATCACCGCTTCCTTGCGCACATTGCAGAACAGCGCGATCTTGGCGCGTTCACCATCGGGAATCGGCTTTTCGCAGCGGCACAGCAGCATGTCAGGCTGCACGCCCAGGGCGGCCAGTTCGCGCACCGAGTGCTGAGTCGGCTTGGTCTTCAATTCGCCCGCGGCGGCGATGTAGGGCACCAGCGTGACATGAACCGAACAGGTCTGTTCGCGGCCCATTTCATTGCGGAGCTGGCGGATCGCCTCGATGAACGGCAGTCCTTCGATATCGCCGACGGTGCCGCCGATCTCGCACAGCACAAAATCGAGGTCACCTCCCTCTTCATCAAACAGATCGGCCTTGGCGAAGGCCTTGATCTCGTCGGTGACGTGCGGGATCACCTGGACCGTTGCGCCAAGGTAATCGCCGCGACGTTCCTTGGTGATGATGTCGCGATACACGCGCCCGCTGGTGATGTTGTCCGCCTGCCGCGCCGAAACGCCGGTGAAGCGTTCGTAATGCCCCAGGTCCAGATCGGTTTCGGCGCCATCATCGGTGACGTAGACTTCGCCGTGTTGATAGGGGCTCATCGTGCCCGGATCGACGTTGAGATAGGGATCGAACTTGCGGATGCGGACCTTGAAGCCGCGCGCCTGCAGCAGCGCCGCGAGGCTGGCCGCCATAAGACCCTTGCCGAGCGACGAAACCACGCCGCCGGTTATGAAAATGAACCGCGCCATCGGATTCGAGCCTTAACGGTTGGGGCCCCACGCGGGCAAGCCGCGCAGGCGCAAAAACTTGCTCCATCCACAGTTCAAAGCTGGCCACAGATGGAAATCGACGACGGCAAGCAAAGCGACCTGCCAGAAGCCCGGCAGGCCCGCCTCAACCCATCAAAACGAAGGTTACTGGCCGGTTGCGCCCTTGAGCGGATCCTTGGCCGGAGCCGGACCAGCAGGAGCCGGACCAGCAGGCGCCTGGCCGGCCGGCGCCGCCGGAGCCGCGAGCGGATCCTTGGCCGGAACCGATCCGGGTGCAGGCGCAATGCGGCGATCCAGCGTGGTGTCGATCTTGCTGGCGCTGCTTGCGCTCACCGCCAGCGCGGCCAGCGCGATGCTCAGGGCGACGAACAGCGCGGCCAGGATACCGGTCGCGCGGGTCATGAAATCGGCCGCACCGCGAGCCGACATCAGCCCTGCCGGACTTCCACCAACGCCGAGCCCGCCACCTTCGGACTGCTGCAGCAGCACCACGGTGACCAGCAACGCGGCGACGATCGCCTGCACCACCATCAGGAAAATGAACAGCGACATGCCGGGTTACGCCTCTTGAAAACCGTGGAAATGGACCGCGCGCGGCAGCCCGTCGTTGGCGGCGCATGTAAGGCCGCGCCCGCAGCTTGGCAAGGCATGGACGGGTTCACGCGCCGCTGTATCAATCCTCGTGGCTTGCCGCCGCAATGATCGGCAGGAATGCTTCGGTGGTCAGGCTTGCCCCGCCGACCAGCGCGCCACCAACGCCTTCGGCCGCGAGCAGCGCGGCAGCGTTTTCGGCATTGACCGAACCGCCATACAGAATGCGCACCGCCGCGCCCGCTTCACCCAGCGCCGCCATCAGGCGTTCTCGGATCGCAGCGTGCATCACCACCACGTCTTCGACCGCAGCGACTCGGCCCGTGCCGATCGCCCAGACCGGTTCGTATGCGATCGCCAGCCGCAAGCCCGCCGACGCCGGATCGGCCAGCACCGGCAGCGACCCATCGACTTGCGCACCCACGATCGCTTCAGCCTGCCCGGCATCGCGTTCGGCCAGCGTTTCGCCCACGCAGACGATCAGTGTGAGCCCGGCGGCGAGCGCGGTTTCGGCTTTGGCCTTGACCACGGCATCGGTTTCGCCATGATCGCGGCGGCGTTCACTATGACCCAGAATCACGAAATCGGCGCCGGCATCTGCCAGCATCACCGCCGACATATCGCCGGTATGCGCGCCTTTTTCGGCGGTGTGGCAATCCTGCCCGCCCACCCCGATCATGGTGACGGCATCGCGCAAGGGCCCGATCAGCGTGGCGGGCGGAGCCAGCGCGACATCGACGCCCGGGTTCCGCCCCGCCGCGCGATCGATCGCGCGGGCTTCGGCGAGCATCGCCTTCACCCCGTTCATCTTCCAGTTGCCCACGATATATGGCCGCATGACTGCGTTCTGTTCCTTCATTATCTGTCGAGCGAAAATCGACACCCCTGCGGCGTCGCAAGCCGCGCGGCTAGCAAAGCGCTCGATGGATTGCAAAAGCCTTGGCGCTTGTGGTTACCCCTTTTGCGGCCGAGCGTTGCCCCAGAGACGCAGCAAACTGAATTGAGGCAGCAAACTGAATTGAGGCAGCGACCTCTATTGAACTTGCAGCCGGGCTACAACCGGCCTGCGCACCCATTGCAGCCCCCGCGATTGGCTTCTAAGGCGTGCCCGATCGATATTTGACCCTCTCCCATAACTTGCAGGCGTTGCCCTACCCATGCTTGGATTCTTCCGCTCCTTCTTCCAGTCGCGCCTTGGCGTTGCCATCACGCTCGGCTTTGTCGGCATCATCGCGCTGGCGTTTGCCAGTGCCGACGTCACGGGCAACCGCTTCGGCAGCAGCGGCGGCGGCGATGGAGACCGGGTGGCCAAGATCGGGCACAGCTCGATCGGGGCAGGATTGCTCACGCAAACCGTGACGCAGGCACTGGAACAGCAGCGCCAGAAAAACCCGGGCATGACGATGAAGGACATCGTTGCGCAAGGCGCCATCGACGAAGTGCTGAACGACCTGATCGAACGCTCGGCGATGCTCGAATGGGGCAAAAAGTACGGCTTCGGCGTCGGTAATCGGCTGATCGGCAGCGAACTTGCGCAGATCCCCGCATTCGCAGGACCCGACGGCAAGTTCAACGAAACGGTGTACCGTTCGGTGATCGGCCAGAAGGGCTTTACCGATGCCGCGCTGCGCGAAGACATCTCCAAGGGCTTGATGGCCAAGCAATTGCTCGTGCCCGCCAGCTTCGGCGCCGCCGCCCCCAACGAAGCCGCGCTGCGCTATCTGTCGCTGCTCAAGGAGCATCGCCAGGGCACGATCGTGCTGCTGCCCAGCCTGGCCTTTGCCGCCAATGCCGCGGCCGACGACAAGACCCTGCAAGCGTTCTACGGCACGCACAGCCGCAATTACCTCCAGCCCGAACGCCGAACTTTGCGCTATTTCGTGATCGACGAAGCCAGCCTCAAGAACGCGCCTGCACCCACCGAGGCCGAGATCACCAAGCGCTACACCGACAACAAGGCCGTCTACGCACCGTCCGAAACGCGCAGCGTCACGCAGTTGATCCTGCCCAGCGAAGCCGCCGCCAGGCCTTATGTGGCCAAAGCCGGTGATCTCGAAGCCGCCGCCAAGGCCGGTGGTCTTGCTGCCGCCAAGCTCGACAAGGTCACCCGCAATTCGCTGACCGGCCAGTCCACGCCCGCGATTGCCGATGCGGTGTTCGCCGCGCAGGCCGGTGCAGCAATCGGCCCGGTGAAAGGCCCGCTCGGCTGGTACGTGATCCACGTCGACGCGGTGCAGAAGAACGCAGGCAAGACGCTCGACCAGGCGCGTGGCGAAATCACCGCCGCGCTCTCGGCCGACAAGCGCCAACTCGCCTTGACCGCGCAGGCCAATTCTGTGGCCGACCGGCTCGAAAAAGGCACGGGGCTTGCCGACGCGGCTAAATCGCTCGGCGCCACCGTGATCACCACCGAACCGCTGCTCGCCAGCGGCGTGCCGTTCGGCAAGAAGGACGCCAAGCCCGATCCGGCAACCGCGCCGCTGCTGCAGACGGCCTTCGGGATGGAACGCGAAGGCCAGCCGCAACTGGTCGAACTGCAGAAGGGCAAGAGCGTTGCGGTGTTCGATGTCGGCCAGATCACCCGCGCCGCGCCCGCGCCGTTCGCCGCGGTGCGCGATGCGGTGCTGCGCGATTACCGCACCGACAAGGGCTGGACCGCCGCGCGCGACGCCGCCGACAAGCTGATGGCGGCCGCCGCCAAGGGCACACCCGCCACCGACGCGATCAAGTCGCTCGGCGTGGCCGTGCCGGCGCCGCAATCGATCGATATCAGCCGCGAACAACTGATCCAGATGGGCCAGAAGGTCCCGCCACCGCTCGCGCTGATGTTCGGCATGGCGCAAGGATCGACCAAGCGGCTTGAAGGCGCGGACAAGGGTGGCTGGTACGTGGTCATGCTCAAGGCCATCGTCACCGGCCCGGCCGCGCCCAACGATCCGCTGATCGGCGGGCTCAAGACCGAACTCGGAAACGCGATGGGGCGCGAATATGCGCAGCAATTGCGGATCGCGATGCGCAACGAAATCGGCGTGACCAGAAACGCCACCGCGATCGACGCGGCGCGCACGCGCCTCGTCGGCGGCCAGTAAGGCCACAGCGCGCATGGCCGGGCCGGAGAATGCGGATGCCGCGCGCGCTGCGCTGGCGGCGGGCATGCCCGCGCTGGTGTGGCGGCGGCTGATTGCCGATACCGAAACCCCGGTCGGCGCGGCGCTCAAGCTAATCGAGCCGGGGCGCGGCGATTTCCTGCTCGAATCGGTCGAAGGCGGCGAAGTCCGCGGGCGCTACAGCCTGCTCGGGCTCGATCCCGATCTGGTTTTCCGCGCCGACGAGCATGGCTGCGCGATCAACTGCGAATGGAAGCACGATCGCGACGCGTTCGCGCCGTTGGAACGCGACAGCCTGACCGAACTGCGCGCGCAGGTCGATGCCTGCCGGATCGACGTGCCGGCGGTGCTGCCCAGCGCGCTGGCCTGTCTCGTCGGCTATTTCGGCTACGAGACCATCGGGCTGGTCGAAAAGCTGCCCCGCGCGCCGGCCAGCCCGCTCGACTTGCCCGACATGCTGTTCGTGCGCCCCACGCTGATCCTGGTGTTCGACCGGCTTTCGGACGAACTGTTCGCGATCGCGCCGATCTGGGCGGGCGCGACCGCTGCTGATCGTGCCATTGATCTGGCCGGTGAGCGCATCGACGAGGCGCTCCGCAAGCTCGCCAACGCCGCCCCCACGCCCGTGCCGCAAGCGCTGCCAAGCCTCACCGTCACCCCCGCGATGGAGCCCGCGCAATACGCCGAAATGGTGCTGCGCGCGCAAGCCTACATCGAGGCGGGCGACATCTTCCAGGTGGTGCTGGCGCAACGCTTTTCCGCGCCGTTCACGCTGCCGCCGTTCGCGCTTTACCGCAGCCTGCGCCGCGTGAACCCCTCGCCGTTCCTCTATTTCCTCGACTTGCCCGGCTTTGCGCTGATCGGCTCCAGCCCCGAAATCCTCGTGCGCGTGCGCAATGGCGAAGTCACGATCCGCCCGATCGCCGGCACCCGCCCGCGCGGCCAGACGATCGAGGAAGACCGCGCCAACGAAGCCAGCCTGCTCGCCGATCCGAAAGAACGCGCCGAGCACCTGATGCTGCTCGATCTCGGCCGAAACGACGTCGGCCGCGTGGCTCAGGCGGGCACGGTCGAGGTAACCAGCAGCTACACGGTCGAGCACTACAGCCACGTGATGCACATCGTCTCGAACGTGATCGGCCGGCTCGACACCAGCCGCGCCGATGCGGTCGACGCGCTGTTCGCAGGCTTCCCCGCGGGCACCGTCAGCGGCGCGCCCAAGGTGCGCGCGTGCCAGATCATCGCCGAATTGGAACCCGAAGCGCGCGGCGCCTACGCCGGCGGGGTCGGCTATTTCGCGCCCGACGGCAACCTCGACAGTTGCATCGTGCTGCGCACCGGCGTGGTCAAGGATGGCATGCTCCACGTCCAGGCCGGCGCGGGCATCGTCGCGGACAGCGTGCCCGAATACGAACAGCGCGAATGCGAGGCCAAATCGGGCGCGCTGATCGCCGCTGCGCGCGAAGCAATCCGCGTGGCGGGTGAAGCGGGCTATGGCCAATAAGGCACGCGGGACGGCTTGACCGCGCCGGGCTTGGGCATAGTGTCCGACCGATGATCGCCCGCATGTTCCTGTCCGCCGCGCTGCTCGCGCTTGCTCCCCTCGCCCCGGCCTCCGTCCATGCCGAAGACTGGTCGAAACACGCGACCGAGCGCGACGTGGTGCTCAAGGACTTCGCCTTCGCCGACGGCGAGCGGATGGCCGAAGTCAAGATCCACGTCACCACGCTCGGCACGCCGCACCGCGATGCCAAGGGCCAGATCGACAACGCGGTGATGGTGCTTCATGGCACCGGCGGCGACGGGCACCAGTTCTACCGCCCGCAATTCGCCGATCAGCTTTACGGCCCCGGCCAGCCGCTCGATATCGCCACGCATTACGTGATCCTGCCCGATAACATCGGCCACGGGAAATCGTCCAAGCCCAGCGACGGGTTGCGGATGGCGTTCCCGAAGTACGATTATGCCGACATGGTCGCCTCGCAGCGCCGGATGCTGACCGAGGGGTTGGGTGTCACCAAACTCCAGTTGATCCTCGGCACTTCGATGGGCTGCATGCACGCCTTCGTCTGGGGCCAAATGTTCCCCGGTTTCGCGCGCCGGCTGGCGCCGTTCGCCTGCAACGCGGTGGAACTCGCCGGGCGCAACCGCGTGTGGCGCAAGATGAGTATCGACGCGATCGAAGCCGATCCGTTGTGGAACGGCGGCAACTACACCGCCCAACCCGCGCAAGGCTTGCGGACGATGCGCGACTTGTCGCTGATCGCCGGCGGCAATCCGCTCGCCTGGCAGTTCTTCCAGCCGACGCGCGCGAAGGCAGAGGCGTTTCTCGCACAAGCTGAATCCGCCTATATCGCCACCGCCAATGACGCCAACGACACGATCTACCAACTCGATTCGTCGCGGACTTACGATCCCTCGCGTGCGCTGGAGAAGATCACCGTGCCGGTCCTGTGGATCAATTCGGCCGACGATTTCATCAACCCGCCCGAACTGGGAATGGCCGAAAAGCTGGTCAAACGGATGCCGCGCGCGCGGTTCGTGCTGATCCCGTCCAGCCCCGAAACCAAGGGCCACGGCACCCACACCTGGGCGGTGTTCTGGAAAGCCGATCTGGTCAAGCTGATGGCCGAGGAATCGAAATGACTGCCAAAAACTATTCTGAACGCCGCACGCTTTACCCGCCGATCGAACCCTACGAGACCGGCACGCTCGATGTCGGCGATGGCCACACGCTCTACTGGGAACGTTGCGGCACGCGCGGCGCCAAGCCGGTGGTGTTCCTCCATGGCGGCCCCGGCAGCGGGTGCAGCCCGGCGCAACGCCAACAGTTCGATCCTGCGCTTTACGACGTGCTGCTGTTCGATCAGCGCGGCTGCGGTCGCTCAACTCCGTTCGCCAACCTCGAGGCCAACACCACCTGGCACCTCGTCGCCGATATCGAGCGGCTGCGGGTTATGTGCGGGCTTGAAAAGTGGATGGTGTTCGGCGGAAGCTGGGGCTCGACGCTGTCGCTGGCTTACGCCGAAACACACCCCGACCGCGTCACCGAACTCGTCCTGCGTGGCATTTTCCTCGGCAGCCAGCCCGAGTTCGACTGGCTCTACACATACGGCGCCAGCGCGCTTTACCCCGAAGAATGGGACCAGTTCATCGGCCATATTCCCGAGGCCGAACGCGGCGATGTGGTCGAAGCCTACCACCGCCGCCTCACCGCTGACGATCCCGCCACCCGCCTCGCCGCCGCCAAGGCGTGGAGCCGGTGGGAGGGCGTGACCGTCACCCTGCTGCCCGATCCGGCGATGCTCGAAGAATTCACCGACGATGACCATGCGATCTCGGTCGCCCGCATCGAAAACCACTACTTCCGCCACAAATGCTGGCTGGAGGACGGCCGATTGCTGGCTGGCGCGGAGAAGCTGCGCGGCATCCCCGGTGTGATCGTGCAAGGGAGGCACGATTGCTGCACACCCCCTGCCGCGGCCTGGGCGCTCAAGCAAGCCTGGCCCGAAGTGGACTTGCAGATCGTGCCGGACGGCGGGCACCTGTTCACCGAACCCGGCATCACCGACGGGCTGGTGCGCGCGAGCGATCGGTTTGCGGGGAAGACAGGCGCTTGATCGGCGCGCACAAACCGCTAACGGCCGGCCCATGATCCTCGTTATCGACAACTACGACAGCTTCACCTGGAACCTCGTCCATTACCTGATGGAGCTTGGGGCCGAGGTCGAAGTCGTGCGCAACGATGCGCTCTCGGTCGGGCAGGCGATGTCGTCCGGCGCGGCGGGGTTCCTGATTTCGCCGGGGCCGTGCACACCGAACGAGGCGGGGATCAGCCTCGATCTCGTTGCCGCCTGCGCCGATGCCGGGCGGCCGCTGTTGGGCGTGTGCCTCGGGCACCAGGCGATCGGGCAGCATTTCGGCGGCCGGGTCGTGCGCGGCGGGCTGATGCATGGCAAGACTTCGCCGGTCACGCACGACGGCAGCGGGCTGTTCGCCGGGCTCCCCTCGCCGTTCACCGCCACGCGCTACCACTCGCTGATTGTCGACAACGTGCCCGAGACGCTTGTGGTCAACGCCACCTCGGATGACGCGCACGTGATGGGCTTCCGCCATGTGACGCTGCCGATCCACGGCGTGCAGTTCCACCCCGAAAGCATCGCCACCGAACACGGCCACGCGCTGCTCGCCAACTTCCTGCGCCTTGCCGGCCTGAAACCCACTGAAATGCCGGTGAAGGAACTGGCGTGACCACGACCACGACGAATGCCGACCGCTTCGACGCGCTGCTCGACGGCGCAATGAGCGATGCCGAAGCCAGCCACTTCCTCGCCAACCACGATCCCGATGGCGCATCGCTGGCCGAAGCCGTCCGCGCCGTTCGCGCGCGGATGATCGCGATCGACGCGCCACCGCACGCCATCGACGTCTGCGGCACCGGTGGCGATGGCCAGCACACGCTCAACGTCTCGACCGCGGTGGCGATCGTGGTGGCGGCCTGCGGGGTGCCGGTGGCCAAGCACGGCAACCGCGCGGCATCATCGCTGGCGGGCGGTGCGGACACGTTGGAAGCGCTCGGTCTCGATCTCGCCAAGGCTTCGGCCCGCGCCGAGGAAACGCTGGCCGACATGGGCCTGGCGTTCCTGTTCGCGCAGGCGCACCATCCGGCGCTGGCGCGGCTCGGGCCACTTCGCAAGGCCTTGGGCAAGCGCACCATCCTCAACCTCACCGGCCCGCTGTGCAACCCGGCGCAAGTGCGGCGGCAGTTGATCGGCGTGGCCAACATGACCGGGTTCGCGATCTTCTCGGCCGTGCCGTGGGCCGACCTGGGCATGGAGCGGGTCCTGGTGGTGTGCGGCGCCGAAGGGCTCGATGAATTGTCGATCGCCGGCCCCAGCCACGTGTTCGCATATGGCATGGTCGCACCGGCTATCATTACACCCGAAGACGCCGGCCTGCCCCGCCACCCGCTCGATGCGCTGAAAGGCGGCGATGCGGCATTCAACGCGCGCGAATTGCGCAAGATGCTGCGCGGCGATCCCGATCAGAACCCGGCCTATCGCGATGCGGTGCTGCTCAACTCCGCGGCTGCGCTGATGGTGGCGGGTGAAGCGCACAACCTGCGCGACGCGGTCGAGGAACTGGCCGAAGTGATCGACCGTGGCCTGGCCATCGCTCTGCTCGATTGCTGGATCGCCGCAGTGCACTAGATGACGACTTGCTTCGCCAACAGTACTGCGCTTGGCGTGAGCAAGATTTTTTGACCAATGGTCCGATGACTGCGCCGGAAAACCTGCGATCGTTATCGGCCCGGCGGACGCAACACGATACGGGGTCAGGCAGCTTGGACATTCTTGCCGATATCTGCGCAACCAAGCGCACCGAAGTCGCCGCGCGCAAGGCGGTCAACTCGCTCGACGCGCTCGATGCACGGGCCGCTGCGCAAA
>NZ_JANXWG010000100.1 GCF_025351285.1 Novosphingobium sp. | reverse complement strand
GACAAGGCGTAAGTGCCGAACCACGGCGCGATCCGCGCAAGGCCGGGCCGGGCGAAGCCACCCAGCGTCACCATCCCCAGCGGGTTCCACGCAAAGCCGGTGAACACCCAACTGCGCAACCATTCGCCGATCACCCACGCTCCCGCCAGCGCGAGCGTGGGCAGCAGCAGCCGTCCGGCGCCATCGCGCCCGACAATCAACCGCGCAAGCACCGTCGGCACCGCGACAAACAGCGCGAGGTAAAGCGAAAGCAGGAACACCGCGATCCAGCCGAGCCAGCCGGGCATCGCCTCCTGATACGTGAAGGCGGTCGCAATCCAGCCATTGCCGATCGTGAACAATCCCACGCCGAACAACCAGCCGAGCAGGCCGGCCGACAAGGCGCCCCGGCTGCGCGCAGTTGCACCGATCAGCCAGGCGAACGCAATCAGAGTCAGCGGCCATAGCCCGAGCGGCGCAAAGCCGAGCGAAGCCAGCCCGCCGAACACCGGAGCGATGATCCAGGGATGCGCCTGCAACCAGCCCGACATGCCGCCGGCAGCACCGGCTTGCGGCGCTTCGGCTTCGGTTTGGTGGGGATCAGCCGACATGGCAGGCCCGCACGATTGCGCGATCAGTCGTCGTTCAGCCGTCCACGACCTCGGTCGAGCTTTCCGCCCCATCCGCAACTGGCAGCGGATTCTTGCGCGGGCGGCCGCGACGGCGAGGTGCCGGTGCAGCCTCGCCCGCCTCAGCCGATGGTTCGGCGGCCGGTTGGGGCGCAGCGCGAACCTCTCCCTCATCTGCATTGTCCCGGTCGAGCCGGGGACCGAGCGCCGGCGGCAACATCGAAGGATCGAGCCCACCTTCGCGCGGCGCAATGCGCGGAGTATCGGACGCGGATGCAGCGTTCGACTGGCCATCACGCGCCTCTTCGTCGCGGCGGAAGCGGTTGCCCCCGCGCGGACGCAAGCCGCGGTTGCCGCGCGCTTCGGGCACGAACGGATTGGCGCCGGCATCCTTGTCGATCGGTTCGCCTTCGTCACCCTGGCGCACTTCGAACGCGCTGGCAGCGGGCGTTATCGCACTGGCAGCGGGCGTTATCGCGCTGGCAGCGGGCGTTGCAGCGGCGCGGTTCAGCGGTTCGCGGCGAGACTGGTCGTATTCCGGCCGATCGCGGCGCGGTTCACGCTCGGCACGGTTATCGCGCGGTTCGCGCGGTTCACGGTTTTCGCGCGGTTCGCGCTCGGGGCGATTGTCACGGTCGCCACGGTTGTCGCGCTGTTCGCGAGGCTCGCGGTTTTCGCGCGGCTGTTCGCGGCCCTCTTCGCGCCGGGGTTCTTCACGGCGGGGTTCTTCACGGCGTGGTTCTTCACGGCGCGCTTCGGGGCGGTTGACCAGTGGGCGATCGAATGCCGGAAAATCGGCATCGTTGCTGAAATCAAGACCATCATCGTCCTGCTCGGGCGTTTCCTGCCAGCGTTCACCCGGCTGACGGGTGCGCTGTTCTTCCTGCCGAACGCGAGTGTCAGCGATCACACGAAAGTAATGGTCCGCGTACTGAAGGTAGGATTCGGCCTGAACGCGATCACCATTGAGATGCGCATCGCTGGCCAGCTTGCGGAACTTTTCAAGCATTTGCGGCGCATTGCCGCGCGCCCGACTGTCGATCCGGTTAAGCTGCTGACCGCCGCCTTGCGGACGATTACCCCCGCCCGTGTTGTTATTGTTGTTACCACGACCGCGACGGCGGTTGTTGTTGTTGTTGCCACGGTTGTTGTTCAAGAGAGGCACGTCCTTATCTGGCACGAAATCGTCTTCGGTACGACGTCCAACACGAACTGGCGGGGGAAGTGTCCTTCGCTCGAAGGTTCTTCGCTCTCCGCCGGCCGCGCGGGCGCAGCCACCGACCCCATTCCCGTGGATCGTGGTTCCCAGCATCTGCGGCTTGTGGACCCTGTTCGGGGTCATCGAACCAGACAAATGGTGGATGGGGCGGGAGCGGGAAGCCTTCGTCCGCAGCCCTGCCTTGCTTGGTAATTAGTCGGGCGTCCGGCGCTTGCCAAGCGAAATATTGCTTTGGTCCCGCATTTCGAGTGCGCGGGGCCTTCCGGCAAGGTCGCGGTGCAAATCCGCGGAAAGTCCCGAGTCGGCCGCCAGCGCGGTCACGGCAGCGGCTTGGGACGATCCGATCTCGACTAGCGCCACCCCGCCCGGCGCCAGGAGACCCGGCAATTGCGGTACCAGAATGCGGTAGGCATCGAGCCCTTCGGGCCCGGCGAACAGCGCGCCCGCCGGTTCGTGATCGCGCACCACCCGCGCCAAAGGCGCATCGGTTTCGACATAAGGCGGGTTGGCAAGGACCAGTTCGAACAGCCCGAGATCGTCCGCCCAGCCTTGGGTTTCCCAATCATGTTGGAGCAACCGCACCCTTTCGGCCAGCTCCAGCCGATGCGCGTTTTCGGCAGCGATGGCCAAAGCTTCGCCCGAGCGATCGATGCCCACGCCGGTTGCGCCCGGCCACTGCGCCAGCGCCGCCAGCAGCAGCGCGCCCGAGCCGGTGCCGCAGTCGAGAATGCGATACGGCGGCTGGGCGGCAAAGGCTGCCAGCGCGGCGTCGATCAGCGTTTCGCTATCCGCGCGCGGGATCAGAACAGCGGGCGTAACCCGAAGTTCCAGCCCGTAGAACTCGGCCTGGCCGAGGATATAGGCCACCGGCTCGTGCGCCAACCGCCGCCGGTAAAGCGCATCGAAGCTGGCCGGAACGGCATCGCGCATATGCCGTAGCAACAGGTCCGACCGCGAGACACCCAGCGCCGCCGCCATCAGCAGTTCGACATCGAGCCGCGCGCTGGGGCTGACTTCGCCCAATTCAGCCGCCGCGATCCGCAGTCGCCCACCGATCGTCGTGTCAGGCATCGAGCGCGGCGAGCCGCTTCGCCTGGTCCTCGGCGATCAGCGCGTCGATCAGCTCGTTCAAGCCCGGCCCTTCGAGGATTTCGGGCAGCCGGTGCAGCGTCAGGTTGATGCGGTGATCGGTCACGCGGCCTTGCGGGAAGTTGTAGGTGCGGATGCGTTCGGAGCGATCGCCCGAACCGACCATCGCCTTGCGCGCCTCGGCCTCGGCGCCGTGGGCCTCGGCGCGGCGCAGATCGTAAAGCCGCGTGCGCAGCACTTGCAGCGCCTTGGCCTTGTTCTTGTGCTGGCTGCGCTCGTCCTGGCAGATCACCACCAGCCCGGTGGGCAAATGCGTGATCCGCACCGCGGAATCGGTGGTGTTGACATGCTGGCCGCCTGCGCCAGAGGCCCGCATGGTGTCGATGCGGATGTCACTGGCCGGGATGACCAGATCAACCTCTTCCGCCTCGGGTAACACGGCGACTGTGGCCGCCGAGGTGTGAATCCGGCCCTGCGCCTCCGTCTCCGGCACCCGTTGCACCCGGTGAACACCACTTTCGAACTTCAATCTTGCAAAGACCCCATCGCCTTTGACCGAGGCCGAAACTTCCTTGATCCCGCCAAGATCACTGTCCTGTTGTTCCAGGATTTCAAACTGCCAGCCCTGCGATTCGGCATACTTCTGGTACATCCGCAAAAGGTCTGCCACGAAAAGTGCCGCCTCTTCACCGCCGGTTCCGGGGCGGATTTCGAGGATTGCCGGGCGCGCGTCGGCAGCATCCTTGGGCAAGAGCGCCAGTTGCAGACGATGTTCCATCTGTGGAATCCGCTGTCTTAGGTGCGGAAGTTCCTCTTCAGCCAAGGCCTTCATCTCTGGGTCCGACAGCATCGCCTCGGTTTCGGACACCTGATCAAGTGCCTGACGATACGAGGTAATTTCGGACACGATCAGCTTGAGGTCGGAATATTCCCGTGCGATTGTGGCGATTTCGGCAGGGGCGGCACCGGCGTTCAGACGCGCCTCGAGATACTCGAAACGCTGGGTGATCTGGGCGAGTTTGTCCATCGGAACCATGACGGCG
>NZ_JANXWG010000087.1 GCF_025351285.1 Novosphingobium sp. | reverse complement strand
ATGTCGCCGCGCTTGTGCGCCCAGCCGAACAGGATCGAGGCGTAGGCAAAGACGGCCCGGCGCGTGCCGCGCTTGGCGCTGGGGATCGCGTCGAAGATCGGCTGTAGATCGGTGCGGGTGATATGCGGGAGCGGCTTGCTGGCGAGCTTGGGGGCGAGGTAGCGGTTCACCACAAGGCGGGCCATTGCCAAGCTGGACGGACGCCTGGCCTTTTCGTGTTCGTAGTGATCGAGCCAGACAGCCGCGATCTTCGAAAAGGCCAGCTCGCTTTCCAGCCGCTTGCGATCGGCCTCGATCCGCTTGGCCTCATCCTTGGCCGCGACGGCCTCGATCGCGCTGGCGCGCGGGTCAATGCCTTGCGCCACCAGTGCGGCCATCTCCCGTGCCCGCTTGCGCGCCTGATCGGGCGTCAATGGATCATGCCGCCCGATCGTGTAGCGCCGCGTTGGAGCGGTCCGGGCAGCGCCGGGGCGCGGCTGGCGATACTGGAAGATATAGACCTTGCTGCCCGCTGGCGTGATTTTGAGGCCGAAGCCTGCCAGTTCATCGTCCCAAACGAATTGATCGCGTGCGCCCTTGCTGGCTGCGTCAACTGTCCGCTTCGTAATGTTTGCCATGCTGGCCTCCTGATCGCCGCCGGCACTCTAGCAATCACATAGCAAGCACACCAGAGGAAACAGGATGATCCAATCGGAATGACAATGACACGTAAAGCAATGGCATTACGCCATTCTGTCCGGGCAGCGAAAGCGGTTCAGCCGATATTCCGCTAATTTGTAATCAGGGGGTCAGGGGTTCGAATCCTCTAGCCGGCACCATTCGGTCAGCCAACCAACCCGGCGTAAGTCCATGCAAGCTTCTCGCCGGCGTGGAATGGGACAAGGCTCGATCCGGCCAGATCGATGCATTCGGCCACGTGTTGCGGGCGACGCTCCAGCACGACGCGGGTTTCGTTGAGCGGCAGGCCATAAAACCGCGGGCCGTTTTCCGAGGCGAAGGCTTCGAGTTGATCGAGCGCGGCTTCCTCTTCGAACACCTTCGCATAGCTTTCGAGCGCGAGCGGAGCGTTGAACACTCCGGCGCAACCGCAGGCGGCTTGCTTGTCGGCGGCGGCATGTGGTGCGGAATCGGTGCCGAGGAAAAACTTTGCCGATCCCAAGGTGGCCGCGCGGCGCAGGGCCAGTCGGTGGCTCTCGCGCTTCACGATCGGCAGGCAATAAAAGTGCGGGCGGATGCCGCCTTCGAACATTGCGTTGCGGTTGATCACCAGGTGGTGCGGGGTGATCGTGGCGGCCAGATGTGGCCCGCCGGCTTCGACGAATGCCACCGCATCGGCCGTGGTGATGTGTTCGAACACCACCTTGAGCGCGGGAAAATCGGCGATCAGCCCGGCCAGGACCTGTTCGATGAACACCGCCTCGCGGTCGAACACATCGACGCTGCGGTCGGTGACTTCGCCGTGGACGAGCAGCGGCATGCCGATCCGCTGCATGGCTTCTAGCGCCGCACGGATGTTGCGGACGTCGCTGACGCCATGCGCCGAATTGGTCGTGGCGTTGGCAGGGTAGAGTTTTGCGGCGGTGAACACGCCCTCGATGAAGCCGCGTTCGACTTCGCCCGCATCGATCGTGTCGGTGAGGTAGCAGGTCATCAGCGGCTCGAACGGCAAGCCGGGTTCGACGGCGGCCAGAATGCGGTCACGATATGCCATTGCCGCCGCCACGGTGGTGATCGGCGGCTTGAGGTTGGGCATCACGATCGCGCGCGCGAATTGACGGGCGGTATAGTTCACGACCGAGGCCAGCATGGCGCCATCGCGCAAGTGCACGTGCCAATCGTCGGGACGGCGCAGCGTCAGGCGGTTGTCGACTTCGGCACGAGGCAGGCTGTCGGCAATCGTCATTCATCGGCTCCAGCGAAGGCGCGTGCGGCAATCAGCAGCCAGGAATCAACTGGCGACCTGTTCGGGTTTCAGGACCGCATAGCGATCCAGCAGCTCGGCGAGAAGTACATTGGGAAAGCGCCGGGGCTGCATGATCGCATAGAAGCTCTCGCCCAGTTGCGGAATACGGCAATGTTCGACCAGCACGCCCGATTGCAGTTCGTCGCGCACCACGATCGGCGGTACCAGCGTCACGCCCTCGCGTTCGCGGGCGAGCAGCCGCAGCATGGCCATGTCATCTACTTCGGCCACGACGATCGGGCGGATGCCGGCCAGATCGAGCAGGCGGTCGAAGCCGACGCGGATATCGCTGTCGAGGCTGGGCAGCAGGATCGGTTCGCTCCGCAAGTCCTCGGGGAAGCGGAACGCGGGCCGGCCCGGGCGCGGGCGGCCGACCAGGCTGACCGGTTGCTGATCCAGCAGCATATTGCGAAACGGTGTGCGCGCGTCGCGCTGTGCAGCGCTGTTCGACAGCACCACGTCGAGCGAATGGGCTTCCAATTGCGCAAGCAGATCGCGCATGGTGCCCGATCGCACGATCAGCTCGACATCCGCCCGTCCGAACAGCGGGCGCAGGAATTCGAGCTGGAAGTTGCGCGACAACGTCGTCAGCGCCCCCACCCGCAAGGCCTGGCGAATGCCGCCCGGGCGCCCATCGAGCGTGCTCATCAATTCGTCGCCCGCCTCGAACACGGTGTCGGCGTAATCGAGCGCGATGCGGCCCGCTTCGGTCAGCACCAACCGCTTGCCAACGCGATCGAACAGCGCGTGGCTGATCTGCTGTTCAAGCTTCTGGATCTGCACCGACACCGCCGATTGCGACAGGTTCAATCTTTCGGCCGCGCGAGTCAGGCTGCCTTCGTGCGCGACAGCCCAGAAATAGCGCAAGTGATTGAAGTTCAGATTCGCCATATCGTTCTATAAAACAGAATGACTATGCAGAAACAATGAATTTTTCTGCAATTACCGTGCCCGCTATCGCTCTCCCGTTCCGGGTGCTGCGTTGGAGGGAAAGCATTTGCCATACCAATACCTGCCGCTTGCCGCTCCATCCGCGCTGCTGCTGGCTGCCGCGATCAGCTTCCTGAGCGCTGCTTCGCCGGCGCGGTTGGCGACACGGCTGGCCGAGGCGCTGGCCTTTGTGGCCATGGCCGGCGCAGCCGCTTCGGCCATATGGCTCGTCCTGCACGGGCCGGGCGACGCAATCGGATTGAGTGGCTTTGGACTATCGCTCCGGCTCGATGCGGTGAGCGGCACGATGCTGGTGCTGGTCGGGTTCGTCGGCTGGATCGTGGTGCGGTACGCCGCAACTTATCTCGACGGCGAGGCACGCGCCGGCGCGTTCATGGGTTGGCTTTGCACGACGCTCGCCTCGGTGATGCTGCTGGTGACGTCTGCCGACCTGGTCCTGCTGGTGCTTGCGTGGATCGTGACCAGCCTCGCGCTGCACCGCTTGCTTCTGTTCTATCCCAACCGCATCGGCGCGCAGCGGGCGGCCGCCAAGAAATTCGTCACCGCCCGGGCCGGCGACATGGCGCTGATCGGCGCTGCGGTCCTGCTCGCGCAGGCTTATGACACCACCCGAATTGCCACGATCCTCGACCTTGCGCGCGCAGGACATGGCGGCGGTCATGCGATCGCAGCAGCGAGCTTGCTGGCCATTGCGGCGCTGCTGAAATCCGCGCAGTTTCCAACGCACGGCTGGCTGACCGAAGTGATGGAGACCCCCACCCCCGTTTCCGCGCTGCTCCATGCCGGGGTGATCAACGCTGGCGGCTTTCTGCTGATCCGCTTTGCCGATGTGATGCTGCTCGCGCCCGCGGTGCTGGCGGTGCTGGTCATGATCGGCGGCTTTACCGCGCTGTTCGGCGGGCTGGTGATGCTGACCCAACCTGCGGTCAAGACCTCGCTGGCCTGGTCGACGGTGGCGCAGATGGGCTTCATGATCCTGGAATGCGGGCTCGCGCTGTTCCCGCTGGCGCTCCTGCACATCGTCGCGCATTCGCTTTACAAGGCGCATGCATTTCTGGCCTCGGGCGGCGCGGTCGAGGCGGTTGCCGCGCAGCGCAGGCCCGGCGCGGTAGCCATCCCCAAAGCGCGCGCCGTCGGCCGGGCGTTTGTGCTGGCACTGGCGATTTACGTGCTGGTGGGCGTGGGTTTCGGAGCCGTATCGGGCTTCGGCTTCGGGCATAAATCACCGCAGGCCATCGCGCTGGGTGCCATCCTGATCTTCGGCGTTGCCTACCTGCTGGCGCAAGGTCTTGCCGATGCCGCACCGCGTGCGCTGACCCGGCGCACAATGTTGTTCGCGGTGGCAACTTCGGTCAGCTACTTCGCGTTTCAGGCGATGGCGGTCGAATTGACCGCCGGGGTGCTGCCCGCAGCGCCCCTACCGGGACCGCTCGAATGGGCGCTGATCGTGCTCGCGGTGCTGAGTTTCGGCGCGGTGGCAGTGGCCCAGGCGATGTTCCCGCTGTGGGCCTATCACCCCGCCGCCGCCGGACTGCGCGTGCATCTCTCCAACGGACTCTACGCCAACGCCGCCTTCGATCGGCTGCTTGGCGGCTGGCGCGTGCGTGACCCGGCCTGAACACACCAAGCCTGACCTCATCGGGGAGCCGACGACCATGAATATCGAGACAACCAACTGGCGAGAGCTCATGGAATTGCAGGCCGCAGCCGATCGCGCCGCTCGCGCCATTCCGCCGTTGTGGCCGCTATCGGCGAGCGTCGCGGTCAACCCGTTCCTGGGCCAGACGCACGAAACCCTGGCGACGGTCGGCGCGCGGCTGGCGCGGGTGGCGGGCGCGCCCCTTACCATGCCGCGAAGCTGGTATCACGATCGGATCGCAAACGGCATAATCGACGATGACGATCTCAAGGGTGCTTTGGCCGATGCGCCAGTCATGCTGCGCCCCGTCAGCCTGCGCGCATTGAAGCATGCCGCCAGCCTGCCGGCGCCTGAGCCATGCGCCGTGCCGACAGTGGCCGATCTGGCGGCCCGGGTCTCGGGCATCGACTGGCCGGGGCTGATGGCCGAGCGGCTCGGCTCATGGGCGGCGGGTTATTTCGACCAGGGCCAGGCGCTGTGGGCAGCATCGCGCGGCCGGGGCGCTTATCAAGCGTGGCGCGCGGTTGCGACGCACGACCTGACGCCGGAAATCGTGGGGTTGCGCGGCTTTGCCAGGCACGTAGCCGAAACGCCGGAGACGGCATCGGGCGCGATCGCAAACGCTGTAACACAGCTCGGTTTGCCGGCTGCGGCCTTGGATACCTGTTTCCATCGCCTGCTGATGACGCTCGGCGGCTGGGCGCAATATGCGCGCTACCACATGTGGCAGGCGGAACTTGCCGGCACCGCCGACGAGACCGTCACCGACTTGCTGGCGATCCGCCTGGTCTGGGAAGCAGCGCTGTTCGAACGCTACGAAGCGCAAATCGGTGTTGCCTGGCAAGCGGAGGTGGCTGCCCATGTGCTCCCGGTAGAGCCCGGCCCCGATCTGATCGTCGACGAAATCCTGCAGGAAGCGGCCGAGCGCGCCGCACAACGTGGCCTGGCCGAGATCCTGGCCGCACCGGGACCGGGGACCCCCGCCGGTCGCCCGGCCATGCAGGCGGCATTCTGCATCGACGTGCGATCGGAAGTGTTCCGCCGCGCGCTTGAAGCGGTCGATCCCGCAATCCGCACGCTGGGTTTCGCCGGGTTTTTCGGGCTGGCGACCGCGCACCGCCGCTTCGCCTCGGATAGCGAGGAACGACGGCTGCCCGTGTTGCTGAATCCCGGCATTTCCAGCCGCGCAGGCGGACCCGACGGTGCCGCAGACCAGTCGGCACGGGTCAAGGCGCGCGCAACGCGGGCCTGGGGGCGGTTCAAGTCGGCGGCGGTGTCGTCGTTCGCGTTCGTCGAGGCGACCGGCCCGATCTATGCCGGCAAACTTGTCAGCGGCGCCTTGGGACTGACTCGCCAGCCTGCGCCAAATGACCCTGCCCCGCGCTTCGGCCCCAAACTTGGCCCAGAATCTGGCCCCGACCTGGACCTCGCCACCCGCACCACGATGGCGGAGACGATCCTGCGCGCGATGTCGTTCACCGGCAATTTCGCCAGGCTGGTCGTGATCGCCGGTCATGGCGCCAATGTCGTCAACAACCCGCATGCCAGCGCACTGCGTTGCGGCGCCTGTGGTGGCTATTCGGGCGAGGTCAACGCGCGGCTGCTGGCGGGCTTGCTCAACGACACAGACGTGCGCGCCGGCCTGGCCCAGCGCGGCATCGCCATTCCGGCCGGCACCCTGTTCGTCGGCGCATTGCACGACACCACGACCGACACGATCACGCTCTATTCCGCCGATCGGCCCTCGGAAGCGCACTTACCTGCCTTGCAACGGGCCGAAACCTGGTTCGAGGCGGCCGGCGTGCTTGCCCGGGGTGAACGGGCGCTGCGCCTGCCCCGCGCGCATGGACAGCGCAGCATTGCGCGTCGCAGCCGCGATTGGGCTGAAATGCGGCCCGAATGGGGCCTGGCCGGCTGCAACGCCTTCATCGCCGCGCCGCGCCATCGGACTGCGGGCAAGGCTCTGGCGGGCCGCGCCTTCCTGCATGACTACGACTGGACGAATGACCGGAATTTCGGCGTGCTCGAACTGATCCTGACTGCCCCGGTCGTCGTCGCAAGCTGGATCAGCCTGCAGTATTACGGATCGACCGTCGCGCCCGAAACCTTCGGCGCCGGCAACAAGCTGCTCCACAACGTGACCGGCGGGATGGGTGTGATCGAAGGCGCCAGCGGAACGCTGCGCGGCGGGTTGCCGTGGCAATCGGTTCACGACGGCCGGCATATCGTTCACGAGCCGCTGCGCCTGACGGTGTGCATCGAGGCCCCACGCGAGGCGATCGCCGCGATCCTGGAACGGCACGAAGCCGTGCGCGCGTTGTTCGACAACCGCTGGCTGCACTTGTTCGCGCTCGACGAAACCGGCGCGATGGCCTGGCGCTATGCCGGTGATCTGCAATGGGTCGACGCAATGGTCCCAAAGGAATTGGTGTAAGCTAAGACCTGATAAACCATTCGGCTGTACGGCATCTCCACAGGCTTTGTTGGAGAGATGCTGGTGGATACCATCACCATCGACGGATTGGACGAGAACGATTTTCGCCGTTCGATCGAGACCATGTTGCGCAACGGCGAAGCAGACGATGCGGCGTCGAAGCTGCGCGCGCTGCTGAAGCCTTATTCGGGCCGCGACAAGTTGCTGCCCGAACGGTTCATGACGGTATCTCCGCAAGAGGTTTCGCTGGCCGGGTGGCAGAACCTGCGCGCGCAGATCGGCAAGTACGACCGGCCCGAACACCTGATTTCGGCCTTGCGCATTGCCGTGACCGATCCAGACCCCGAAGCGCCGCCGCCCGTTCCCGATCCGTCGGGCCGGATGACCCCGCTGGTCGAAACGAGCTATTTTTCGGACGATTCGTTTCCGTTTTCGGATGCCGATCGCAACGATCTGCTCGACGGCTATTCGATGGACGACAGCGCTTGGCAGGGTGATTTCGAAGCTTCCGACTCGGCGGTCAAGGTCGAGGGCATCGAAGACCTGTACGGGTCGGTCGCCGCGATCGAGGCGCGGGTCATGCAGAGCGACGAGCCCGATGGCGACGAAATCCGTGCCGGATCGCTCGGCGCGTGTTTCCTGGCCGTGCTCGTCCACCAGGCCGTCCGTGAAACCGTGCGCAAGGAAGGCCTGCCCCGCGCCTTGTGCGTGATGGCCGGCAACGACGGCGTCTACCCGTTTTTCGATGCACCCGTGCTCGCCCGCGACGAATATCCAGACGATGGAGCCACCATGACCATGCCGCTCAGCCCTGCGTCCGCCGCGATCGACACCGACGAAATCGAGCCCGAGGAAAGCCGCGAGGGCCCTTACGATTTCAGCCGGCTCAGCAGCGTGACCAACCGCCAGGTCCGCAAGATGCCAGTCATCATGCTCGATGCCGCTGAAGCCGATCTCGCCACGCACCAGTTCGATGCCGGCGCCGCGCAGCAACTGGCCGAGATCGAGGCTGCCGAGAATGCGGAACTGCTGGCGGTGCATGAACCCGCCGCGGCGACTGTCAGCCCCGTCGCTGCCCAAGTCGCGCCGTACTTCGAGGAGCTGCCCGAAGCGCCACAAACCGTTGCGCCAGACGCTGTTGCAGCAGAGCCAGTTGCGCCTGAACCGCTCGCGTTTGCAGAGACGAACGACCTGGCCGAAAGCGCGCCTTCGCCAGCTTCTGTTTACGAACCCGCCGCTTTCGAAGCGACGGACTACGATCACGCGATCGATGCTGCACCACAGACCGATGCATTCACACCCGAACCGGAGCCGATGTCTCACATCCGCGCACTGCGGGCACGCATGACGGTCGAGCCAGAACCCGAACCGGGCCTTGGCGATCGCATCATGGCTGCGTGGCGGAAGGTTCTGGCCATGCTCGGCCTGGCTTGAACACGGCTGGTAGCAAGCCCGCGCCGATTGCATCCTCGCCGGGGTTTCTGGTAGTATCCGGTGAATGGAAAACCATCCGCAGCGCGACCTCGCATGATCCGGCACGACGCCAAATCCGATAGCCGCCTGTCACGCCGCAAGTTGCTGGCAGGCGGCGCAATCGGCGCTGCGGGGATCACGGCCCTGCCCGCATTCGCCAAGTCGCTTGTCGCCCGGCCGCCTGTTGCCAATTCGGTGGTGGATCTTGGTTTGCCGAACCGGCCCTCGCAACGCGCGCTGACCAGTGAATTTCCGGGCAAGCGGGAGATGATTCTCCAGCGCATTCGGCCACCTTTGCTAGAAACCCCGCTATCCGCCTTCAACCAGGGTGTGATCACACCAAACGACCGCTTCTACGTGCGCTGGCACTGGAACGAGATCCCCGGTCAGATCGATGCCGCGACGTTTCGACTCAAACTGCATGGCCATGTCGAACGCGAAATCGAACTGTCGCTCGACCAAATCCTCCATGGCTTCGAACGCATCGAATATACCGCAGTCAACCAGTGTTCGGGCAATTCGCGCGGGCTGTTCGTGCCGCCGGTGCCGGGCGCGCAATGGGGGCACGGCGCGATGGGCAATGCACGGTGGACTGGTGTTCGTTTGCGCGACGTGCTGGCCAGGGCCGGCCTCAAACCCGGCGCGGTGGACGTGCGCTTTGCCGGGCTGGATGAAGCGCTGCTGCCCGATGCGCCCAAATTCCGCAAATCGCTGGCCGCCGAACACGCGATGGACGGCGAAGTCCTGATCGCCTTTGCCATGAACGGCGTACAACTGCCGCTGCTCAACGGTTTCCCGCTGCGGCTGGTCGTACCGGGTTGGTATTCGACCTATTGGGTCAAGATGCTGTCCGATATCGAGGTCCTGCCGCGCAAGGACGACAATTACTGGATGACCAAGGCTTATCTGGTCCCCAAGGCGCCGTTCGGCAACGTGGCGCCCGGCGTCGACGATTACCCGAAGGAGCCGATCAGCCGGATGGTGCCGCGCTCGCTCGTCACCAACCTGGCCGAGGGCCAGCGCGTGGCCGCCGGCCGGCCGCTGGCTGTGTCGGGCATCGCGCTTGGCGGTGATTGCGGGGTGGCGAAAGTCGAAATCTCGACCGATCATGGTGCCACATGGCGTATGGCGAAACTGGGCGAAGATGCCGGCAAATATTCGTTCCGCCGCTTCGACCTGGCCGTCCCCGTTCCGGCTGCGGGCACCCTGCCCGTCACTTGCCGCTGCACCAACACCGCGGGGGTCAGCCAGCCGCTGGCGATGAACTGGAACCCCGGCGGCTACATGCGCGCGGGTGTGGAAACCGTCACCGTGATCGCAGGAGGCGGCGCATGACGGGTCCGAAAAGCGGTCTCATCGCCCTGCCCGCGCTGGCCGTGATGCTGTTCGTGCTAGGAGGAGCCAGCCCGCCAGCCAAGCTACTGCGCAACCTCAAGCTGACATCGGTGAGCGTCGACGTGCCGCAGGATTTCGAGCAACTGTTCCCCGAAGGCCCCGACGTCGAATCCGTCAACACCAACTGCCGCGCCTGCCATTCGCCCTCGATGGTGATGGTCCAGCCGCGGCTTTCGAAGGCGGTGTGGGAAAAGGAAGTCGCCAAGATGATCACGACCTACCACGCGCCGATCCCGGAGGGCGAAGTGCCCAAGATCGTGAATTACCTGAGCAGTATCAAGAACTAGCCGAGGTCAAAGCGTCCGCAGGATCGCCTCGCGTTCCTTGCCGCCGTAAGCCAGCGTCGCTTGCAGCAATGCGGTCGTAACCGCGCAATTGTCGGCATCGCTGGCCTTGTGCTGCATCGCTGCGCCCACCCGTTCGATCGACAAGTGCGTCACATCGAGCACCTCGCTCACCAGCCTGCCTGGGACCGTGGCCGAACGCGGCGTCCGTCGCTCGATCGGCGTCAGCTTGCCCGCTTCGGCCAGTTCGACAGCCAGCACCTGCTCGCGGCGGCGCAGCGCGTCGGGCAACGCGGCCTTGCCCGGATCGAGCAGCGCGGTCTGCACGAATGCCCGGCAGTCCGCTGGGCCCGTGCGCTGCGCCACCTTCATTTCGGCCAGCCGCAGCCGCATGATCCGTTCGAGCAGATCGCCCTTCACCGCATCGCGCGCTTCGAACAGGCGCTGCCGCACCAGATCGCTGGCGATCCGCGCGACCTTCGCGTCAGGATTGCCGGCCTCGGTCTGAAGCCGGACATTGGACTGGATGACTTGCGCCAGTTCGGGCTGCCGCTGTTCGAGCCAGGTCCGATCGTGCCCTGGGCCGAATGCAGCCGCCAACGCGGCTTGCTCCGCCCGGCCTTGCTGTTGCTGCTGGACCAGCAACGCTTGCGGCGAAAGCTGCGCAGGGGGCGCCGCATCGGGCTGCGAAAGACTGATCGCCAGCCGGACTGCCGCGCTCAGCAACACGAACACCCACCAGCCCTTGCGCAACCCGATCCGGAACCGTGCGGGCGCTTGCCAGGAAGCGACGCGATCGGGATCGAGGTGGTTCTCCAATTCGGGAAAATTGCGCCTGATGCCCGTCAGCAGCTTGTCGACATCGCTGCGCGTGGTTCGAAGCCGCGAGAGCAAGTCCTTGCGCCCCGGCCGCTGCAACTCCAGCCACGCCTTGTGGTAGATGTGCTTTGGATCGAGCACCGCCTCCTGAAACCGATAGCCCTTGCGCCGGGCGTTCAGAAACGCGATCGCCGGGCGTTCGCCCAGCTTGCCGGCTTCGGCTTCCCAGCGAAAACTGTCGGCCGCGGTGGCCAGCAGCGGCGCCGATCGCGGCCACGCTTCGGCAAGCAGATCGGCCACCCACTCCTCGATCGCATCGTGCCGCGCCAAATCGGCTTGCACTGCATCGCGCAGGATCAACCGCAGGCAATCTTGCGCGGCCACAAGGTCCGCTTCGTCCAGAGCAGCTTCATCACCCTCCCCGTTGCCGAGCAACAGTGCATGGAGGCGCTCTCGGGGTTGGGGATATGACGCGATAGTCGGTGCTGGCGCTGCATTCGCACGGCGCGCGATGACCGCTGCGAACGGATCGACGATCGGTGTGACCGCCGGTGCAGCGGACCGCGCTTGGGCGAAGATCATGGCGGGCGCCGGGGCCGATCCTGTCCCGGGCTGCAACACGTTCACGGTCAATGCCGCATCGCCGCTTGCTGCCCCGGCGTCGAAATCTGGCGCCGCATAGGGCCAGACCCCGACAGAGGCAGCCTCGACTTCAGCTTCTGGCACCGGTTCGTCCGGCTTCGCAGCGCGCCTTGCCAATCGCAGCGCCGCTTCCCGCGCCTCGCGCAGCCGCGCGAAGCCCGCCGGATCGGCGTCGGGGTCGATCGCCTTCAGGCGCGTGGCATAAGCCTTGCGGATCGCGCCCGCATCTGCGCCCGCATCAAGTCCGAGCACCGACCACGGCGGCCGCCGCCTGCTCATCCCAGCGGCCCGATCCGCTCGATCTCGTCGAGATTGCCGATCAGCATCGCCTTGGCATCGGCAATCCGGCGCGGGTCCTGCGATTCGAGCGCGCCTTTGAATTCGGCGATCCAGGCGCTGATCATCGCGCGTTCCTCGCCGAGAAAGTCCTCGTAGCAGCGCTCCGCCCGCGCCATCGCGGCAACGTTTTCGGCACTTTCGCGCGGGTGAAACTTGAGCCTGGCCAGCGCCGCGCGGCGCCCTTCGATCTCGGTTCGGTCGGGCCGATCCTCCTCGTCCACGATCACCAGATTGCGCGTCACGCCGGTATCGGGGAGCACGACGTCGACCTCGAGCAAGCCGCTGCTGTCATAGCTGAAGCGCACTTCGGCATGGATTTCGCCAGCCGGACGCGGCGGCACCGGGATGGTGATCGAGCCCAACTGGATGTTGCCGCTGACCTCGCGCGCTTCACCCTGATAGATGTTGAATTGCAGCTTCTTCTGGTTGTCGGCCACGGTCTGGTAGAAATTGACGCGGCTGACCGGCACCGGCGTGTTGCGCTCGATGATCGGCGAAAACACGCCATGGTGCAGGCCGCCGTGGGCATCGCGCTCGATCGTATCGACCCCCAGCGTGAACGGGCAGACATCGGTGATCCGCACTTCGTCGAGCGCATTGTCGCGCGCCAGCAGCCCGGCCTGGATCGCCGCACCTTGGGCAACCGCGTGATCGGGATGGACCGAACTGTCGGGAAAGCGGCCGAACATCCGCGCGATCGCGCGGCGCACCAGCGGCATGCGCGTGGCGCCGCCCACCAGCACGATCGCGCTCAGGCCCGCGGCATCGATCGCGCAATCGCGCAACGCCCGCACCACGGGATCGCGCAAGCGGCGGATGATCGGCCCGCAAGCCTGTTCGAAGTCCTCGGCGGTGACCGGGGCTTCGAGCCGGGTGTCGTCGAATGTCACCACGAAATCGGCTTGTGCCACGGTGGTCAACTGCCTTCGCGACTGTTCGGCCGCGCGGAACAGCAAGGCCCGGCGGCGCGCTTCGGGCAGCTTGGCGAGCGCTCCCGCCGGATCGATACGCGGCTGCATCAGCGCGGCCAGCGCGGCGTTGAAATCGTCGCCGCCCAGTCGATTGTCGCCCGCCGAACCGCGCACCTCGACAATTCCCTCGAACTTTTCGACTACCGAAACGTCGAACGTGCCGCCGCCCAGGTCGAACACCAGGAACGGCTCGCGATCCTCCTTGTCCTGCAAGCCGAACGCCAGCGCCGCCGCGGTCGGCTCGTTGATCAACCGGCGCACGTCGAGCCCGGCGATCTGCCCGGCTCTTCGCGTCGCCTTGCGCTGGCGATCGTTAAAATAGGCGGGCACGGTGATCACCGCCTGCGTCGGCAGCACGCCGGTGTGCCTAACAACATCGTCGCGCAACGCCATCAGCACGAGCGCCGACAAGTCCTCCGCCCGGTAATCCTGGCCGCCCAGCCGGGTCAGCTTGTCGGTGCCCATCAGGCGCTTGAAACTGGTGGCGGTATCGTCGGGATGATTGGCCATGCGGTCGAGCGCCGCGGCGCCGACCCAGGTCTGGCGCTGGCGATCAATGCTCACGGCCGAAGGCGTCAGCCGTTCGCCCAGCGCGTTTGGAACCAGTTCGGCAAGCCCGTCACGCCAGATCGCCACCGCGCTGTTGGTGGTCCCAAGGTCGATTCCGATCAGCATTGGTCCCCGGGCGCGCTCCAGCCCATAAGCGTTCGATCGTTTCGCCGATCCGCCCGCAGGGTTCCTGGGCTGAACTTATGATGCGATCGCGAACGGCGCAAGCCGCCAACGCTCTGGAGCCAATCCGCAAAAACCTGATATGCGACGGTGCGCAGACAAACGGGAGAACCAGCACCATGCGGACCGCAATCAAACACGCGAATCGGCGGTTTCTACGGGCGGCGATTGTGCTGATCGCCGGGCCCGGATTCGCGGCGTGCCCCGCCATCGCAAGCTCCCAACCCGCAGCGCTGCCGTTCGAACTGACGATGATCGCGCCCGGCGTCTACAGTGCGATCGACGGGCCCGGCGGCAAATCGGGTTCCAACGCCGGTTTCGTGATCGGTGACGATGGCGTGCTTGTAGTAGACAGCTTCTTCGATCCCGAGGCCACCCGCGCGCTGATCGCCGAAATCCGCAAGCTGACGCCCAAGCCGATCCGCTACGTCGTCAACACGCATTACCACATCGATCACGTCGGCGGCGATGCGGTGTTGCAGCAGGCCGGCGCGGTGGTGATCGCGCACCGCAACGTGCGCGGCTGGGTGCGGACGGAGAACCTGCACTTGTTCGGCGACCGGATCACGCCGGCCATGAAGGACCGTGTCGCGGCGCTGGCCTTGCCCGACCTGACCACCGACAAGGACCTGACCGTGTGGCTGGGCCAGCGCAAGGTTGTTGTACGGACGGTGCACGGCCATACCGGCGGCGATCTGGTGGTTTCGGTGCCCGATGCCGACGTGGTGTTCTGCGGCGATATCGTCTGGCGCCACGTCTCGCCCAACATCATCGACGGCACCGTCGCCACCTGGATCCAGACGGTGCGCGGCCTGGGAAGCGGTCCTCAGGCAGCTCAAACGACGTTCGTTCCAGGGCATGGCGGCATCGCTACAGCCAAGGACCTGGCCGACTTTGCAGACTATCTCGACGACTTGAGAGCGATCGTCCGAAGCGCCCACGCGAAAGGCCTGTCGGGCGATGCGCTGGTTCAGGCTGCAATGCCCGAACTGACGCGCAAGCATGGCGACTGGACCGCGTTTGCGCACTTCGCCCCGCTCGAACTGCGGTTCATGGCCGACGAATTGGCCGGCCGGAAACGCACGCCGCAACCGGTCGGCGAATAAAGCAGGAGCAGCCTCGATGGTAGCGCAGGGCATGATCGCACTTTCGGCCGGCGAAGCCGTCTCCGCAATGCGCGACGGGCGCATGACCGCGCTGGCTTACGCCGAAGCCTTGCTGGCGCGCTGCGCTGCGGGGGCGGAGCTCAACGCGTTCATAACGCTCGATCCCGAAGCGGTGCGCGCGCAAGCTCGCGCTGCCGATGCGCGGCGGGCAGCGGGCGAAGTGCTGGGCCCGCTGCATGGCCTGCCGATGCCGATCAAGGACAGCATCAACACCGCCGACTTGCCAACCACCGCCGGAACCTCCGCCTTGCGGCATTTCCGCCCGGCCGCCGTTGCCTCGGTGGTCGCACGGTTGCGCACGGCGGGGGCGATCGTGCTGGGCAAGACCAACCTGCACGAACTGTCGCTCGGCTGGACGAGCAGCAACATGGCTTATGGCGCGGTGCGCAATCCGTGGGATTTGGCGCGGATACCGGGCGGCAGCAGCGGCGGCACCGCGGCGGCGGTGGCGGCCGGCATGGCGCCGCTGGGGCTGGCCGAGGACACCCAAGGCTCGATCCGCGTGCCCGCGGCGCTGTGCGGGATCACCGGTTTCCGGCCCACCACCGGACGCTATCCCAGCGATGGCTGCGCGCCGATCAGCGGCGAATTCGACCAGGTCGGGCCGCATGCCCGTTGCGTATCCGATCTGGTGCTGTTCGATGGCGTGATCAGCGGCGAAACTGCGCCGGTAGCGGTCCCGTCGATCGAAAGCCTGAGGCTGGGCATCGCGCCCGATTACTATTTTGCGGGACTCGATCCGGCTTTGGCGGCGGTGGTCGAAGGCACCATCCAGCGACTGGCCCGTGCGGGCGCCACGATCGTCCGGGCCGATCTTCCGGGGCTGGATGCGCTGATCTCCGCGATCACGATGCCCGTGCAGATCCATGACGTCGTGCCGTCGCTGACGGCATGGCTGGCGTCCTCGGGCGCAACCATCGGCTTCAAGGCGCTCCATGCCGAAGTCAGCCCCGACGTGAAGTCGGTGCTCGATGCCTTTGCCGTGCCGGGTGCGCCGGCTGCGATCCCCGATGCCTACTACACCGCCGCGATCACCGAACATTTGCCCGCGCTTCGGGCCAGGCTGGCGGCGTGGTTCGCCGAGAACCGGATCGATGCCATGCTGCTGCCCGCCACGATGGTGCCGGCAACACCGATCGGCGGCGATAGCCTGTTGCGGATCGGCGATGCAGACGTGCCGTTTGCGACCGCGATGGGGCGCAACATCGCACCGGGCAGCACCGCCGGATTGCCAGGGCTGGTGCTGCCTGCCGGCCTCGCCGATGGCCTGCCGGTTGCGATCGAGCTCGATGGACCAGGAGGCAGCGATCGCGCGCTGCTGGGGATCGGGCTGGCGATCGAAGCTTTGCTCGGCCCCCTGCTCGCGCCAGACTGGATCAACGCGGCTTGAACAGGGCTTTATTGATGACGACGTGGACGCCCTTGTTGCGGTCGACCAGTTCGGTGACTTCGACATCGCCGGCCACGCTCATCAGCATATAGGCATCATCGCGGGTCATGCCCTTCGCGGTCACCAGAAAATCGAGCATGTTGCGCAGCGCCTTGCGCGTGGCGTTGCTGAGATCGTCGTCGAAACCCATTGCGATATAGGCGTCTGGGGTTTCCGCGCGGGGGTATGGTGACTTCATGCCCTTGTGCAGGATGAACTCGAACGTGCCGGTCAACGAGGTTTCGAGCGCGGTGATATCGACTTCGCCGTTGCCTTGCGCGGCGTGCCCATCGCCCGCCTGGAACAGCGCGCCAACCGCATGGACCGGCAGGAACAGCGTCGATCCCGCGACCAGCGCCTTGTCGTCCATGTTGCCGCCGTTGATATTGGGCGGCGCCGAATCATAACGGCCGAAGCCCGGCGGCGGTGCCACGCCCATGCTGCCGAAGAACGGGTGGAGCGGTATTTCGATGTCCGATGCGAAGTTCGCAACCATTCGCGTCCGGTCGAGGGGGATGATGCGGATCCGCGAATAGGGGAAGTCGTCGGTCAGGAAACCGGTGCCGACCCCGAAGGCGTTGTAGGCATAGGGGATCGCCAGATCGATCTTGTGGATGCGCACCTCGAGAGTATCCCCCGGCTCGGCGCCTTCGATCGCGATCGGGCCGGTCAGGATATGGCCGCCCGGCCCGCGTGCAGCAGCGGGCACGCCATCATAGACCTCGCGCAACGCCGGCTCGACATCCTGCGGCGCCACGCCTGCCTTCTCGAGCCGGGTCGGGCTGCTGGTCAACAGCGTGTGGATCACCACCGTATCGCCCGACTGGATCGTCAGCGCCGGTTTGTCGGTGGCGTCGTAATGCCCCCACGCCACCGTTTGCGGCGTGGCCTGGAGTTCGTAAGTCTTCGCGGTCGCAGGCGGGGCAACCGCCAGCACAGCCAGCAGGATCAGTCGCGCGATCATGGTTTCGCCTCCGCCATGTCCACCGAAGACAGATAGCGCGGGGGCCGACGCGCGTGAGTGGCCTGTTCGAATGCATAGCCATAAGCCAGCAGCCGGGCGTCGCTCCATGCCGTGCCGATGAACGACAAGCCGACGGGCAAGCCATTCACCAGCCCCATCGGCACGGTGAGGTGCGGGTAGCCGGCAATCGCCGCCGGGCTGCCTGCGCCGCCGCCGGCAAAATTGTCCTTGAGCACGGGATCGATCAGCCATGCCGGCCCCAGCGTCGGGGCGACCAGCGCCGATACGGTGTTTTCGGCCAGCAGCTTGTCGATCCCGTCGGGGCCGGCGCCGCGTTTGGCTTCGGCTGCGGCCTTCAAGTAATCCGGGTCCGCCAGCCCACCGGTCTTCTCGGCTTCGAGGAACAGTTCCTGCCCGAACAGCGGCATTTCGCGGGTCGCATTCGCGCTGTCGAAGGCGATCACGTCGGCCAGGGTACGGCTGGGCACTTTGGCGGGGTCGGTCGAGGCGAGATAGGTGTTCAGATCGGCCTTGAGCTCTGTCATCAGCACGATGTGTTCTTTCGGCCCCAGCTCGCGGCGGCCAGGAAATGTCTTGATGTCGACCAGCGTTGCGCCGGCAGCTGTCAGAGCGGCGAGCGCTTGTTCGAACACCGTTTCGGTTTCGGGGTGGAAGCCGGCGGCAAAGCGCATGACGCCGATCCGCACCCCCTTGAGCGCATCGGGCCTGAGGCCGCTGGTGAAGTCCTTGCCCATGCTGTCTGCGCGCGCGGTGGCCGGATCGGCGGGGTCGCTGCCCGCCATGGCGCCGAGCAGGATTGCGGCGTCGGTCACGCTGCGCGCCATCGGTCCGGGGGTGTCCTGACTGTGGCTGATCGGAACGACGCGGGTGCGCGACACGAGACCGACCGTAGGCTTCAGCCCGACGAGGCCGTTGATCGCCGAGGGACACGTGACCGACCCGTCGGTTTCGGTACCGACCGTTGCGGCCGCGAGGCTGGCTGCCCCGGCCACGCCCGATCCAGCGCTCGATCCGCAGGTGTTGCGATCGAGCGCGTATGGATTGCGCGCCTGTCCACCGGCGGCACTCCAGCCGCTGATCGAATGGCTGGAGCGGATGTTGGCCCATTCGGACAAGTTGGTCTTGCCCAGGATGATTGCGCCCGCCGCACGCAACCGCACAACCAGCGGCGCATCGCGCCCGGTGACATTGCCGGAAAGCGCAAGGCTGCCCGCGGTCGTGGCCATCGGATCGGCGCTTTCGATGTTGTCCTTGATAAGAACAGGTATGCCCGCAAGCGCGCCCTGGGCCCTGCGAGCCTTGCGCGCAGCATCGGCGGCGCGCGCCTGGTCTAACGCCTGCGGGTTGATCGCGATCACCGTATGAAGCTGCGGGTTGAGCGCCGTGATGCGCGCTTCGTAAAGCCGGACCAATTCTGCCGATGTCACGCGCCCGGCATCAAGGTCTGCTCGTAATTCGCTTATCGACTTCTCAACCAGGTCGTAGGCGTGTGCCGTTCCGCTAGCGAGCGCGCTGCCGACCGCCAGCAACCAGAATAATGATTTCACCCGCGCTCTCCGCTCGTTGGACCTGACGGCGACGCTTCTCGCCGGCCGCCATGAAAGCACCAATATGGCCGTTGAGGAACAACGCTTGCGCATGTTGGCCTGACACGTGACCGCATTCCCGGCCAAATTGGGATGGAATTTTCGCAAAGATCGTCGGGGCTGGCTGGCGCTTCGTCATTGCCGCAAACGGCTGGTGCACCCGACAGGATTCGAACCTGTGACCTCTGCCTTCGGAGGGCAGCGCTCTATCCAGCTGAGCTACGGGTGCCGAAGCGAGCCGGCAACTAGCAGCGCCAATCGTGCCTTGCCAGAAGTTTTCTTGAAGGCGCGGTCAAAGCGCGTCGCTTTAGCGATTTGGTAGGCTATGCGATGTTACTTCCATGACTGGTCATGAACAGCGCAACACCCCCTTCTGCCGGGCCGGCTGCCAGCAACTTTCCCGGATCGGGGCGGGCCGAATTCGGGCAGGCTGCATCGAGCGCGCTCAGCATGCGTTGGGCTGCGCTCAATGACGCCGCGGCGCTGGTGTGCAAGCTGGCGGGAATTGTTCCGGAGGCACGCACGCCCGAATTGCGCAACTACCCCGCGATCATGCGCGATGTCGGCGGCTGGCGCCAGTCGCTGGCCGAACAAGGCATCGACGATCTTGCCGCCATGATGGAGCCGGGCCTTGCGGCCCTGCTCGCGGTTCACGCGCGCGGACTGAGCGCGGCGCCGGCGGCGCTGGTGTTATGGCGCGAATTCCATGCCGCACGCGCGGCACTCCTGGATCTGGTTCCTCCCCTTGGTATTCGGCGACGGGCCTGACTGTTCGATCTTCGGCCACGGTGCGCGAAATCCATTGCGACGTTCGTGTTATGTTCCTAAGTTCGTCCGATGGTCGATTCGCTTGCGCACATTGTTGGCAGCCCCGAGCAGTCTTGCAAACTTGACGGAATGGGTTCGTCGTTGGTTGCGGCAGCGCATGTATCGCGTGGAGTTCTGCGATTGTTCGCGCGGAACGACATCTGGTGCCTTACCGAAATGCCGCTTCGTGGCGGCCGCCGGGCCGACATCATGGGCGTCGACGCCAAAGGGCGCATCGTCATTGTCGAGATCAAGGTCGCTCGCGCAGACTTGTTTGGCGATACCAAGTGGACCGATTATCTGGAGTTTTGCGACCGGTTTTATTGGGGCCTCGCGCCACATCTCGACCGCGCCTGCATGCAAACCGAAGCTTTCCTCCCCGACGTCTGCGGATTGATCGTTGCCGACGGGTACGATGCTGAAATCCTGCGCTCGGCCGCATCGCTGCCGCTGGCGGCCTCGCGGCGCAAGGTTGAAGTCGAACGTTTGGCGCGCGCTTCCATGCGCCGGCACGTAGTACGCACTGATCCGATGCTGTCCGCCTGGGGTAGCGAAAACCATTGACGACGCGGCGTGACGATTTTCGGGCATGTTGCGGTCTGGGACAACCGGTTGCCGCGTGCTAGCTCGTCATGGCTACAACGAGTCGCCGCCAATGCGGCAGAAACACAAAGAGGAGCCAGTCGCCATGTCGATCTTCAGCGCAATCAAGGACAAGATTTTCGGTCACGCCGCCGCGGCGCAACCTGCAGCCGACGCGGCGCCGGCTGCCGCAGCAGACGCAGCTCCTGCGCCCGAAGCCGCCCCGGCGCCTGTTGCTGAAACCGAAGTCGATGTCGAAGCTTCGCTCGCTTCGATGGACGGCGCAGATGATTTGAACTGGCAGACGTCGATCGTCGATCTGATGAAGCTGGTCGGCATCGAATCGAGCCTCGCCAACCGCAAGGAGCTGGCGCAGGAGCTGGGCTACGCCGGCGATCTCGACGGTTCGGCCGAAATGAACATTTGGCTGCATAAGGCAACGATGCAGCAACTGGCTGCAAACGGCGGCAAGGTTCCCGCGAGCATGCTCGACTGATCGGACACACGACGAAAACGGACCGGGCGCGCCTTTCGGCTGCCCGGTCCGACCACATCGACTTCGGCTTTGCCAGATTGCGGCGTGCCGCGCTTGCCGAGCGACCCGCCAGCACCTAACCGGTCAGCAATGCCGCTTGCCGATCCCACCCGCGCCGCCCCGGTTCCCGAGGCAAGGCCCGAATCCGGGACCCAATCGGGGCCGCTTGCGCCGGGTGGCGCATTGGCGCCCTTCAATTACCCCGCATTCCGCGCAATCTGGATCGCCAATCTGGCATCCAACGTCGGATCGATGATCCAGGCCGTCGGCGCGGCCTGGCTGATGACCGAGCTGACCCCGCAACACCGGCTTATTGCGCTCGTGCAGGCGTCGAACACCGTTCCTGTGATGCTGCTCGGGCTGTTCGCGGGTGCGATCGCCGATAACTACGATCGACGCCGCGTGATGATTGCGGCCCAAAGCATGATGCTGGTGGTGTCCGCGATCCTGGCGGTGCTGGCCTGGCAAGGGCTGGTCGGACCATATCTGCTGCTGGGGATGACGCTCGCCGTGGGCATGGGCACCGCGCTCAACGGTCCGGCCTGGCAGGCATCGGTGCGGCTGCAGGTCGGCAATCGCGATCTGCCGCAAGCGATCTCGCTCAATGCCATTGCCTTCAATCTGGCGCGCAGCGTCGGCCCCGCGCTGGGCGGGCTGATCATTTCGATCTGGAACCCCAGCCTGGCCTTCGCGGTCAACGCGATCAGCTATGTCGGCATGGTGGTGGTGCTGCTGCGCTGGCACCCCGAAACGATCCGGCCGACGCCGCAACCGATGCTGCGCTCGATTATGGTGGGGGTGAATTTCTGCGCGCGTTCGGGTCCGATCCGGCGCGTATTGCTGCGCGGCGCGGCGTTCGGCTTCGGTGCGATCGCCTGCCAGGCGCTGATGCCGGGCATCGCGCGCGACCAGTTGCACAGTTCGGCGGTGGGGTACGGGGTGATGCTCGGCGCGTTCGGGATCGGTTCGATCATCACCGCGCTGTTCATCGGCGCACTGCGCCGGCGCCACGGCGCCGAATGGGTGGTGACCTGGGCCACTGCCGCCTTCCTGTCGGGGCAACTGCTGCTCGCCGAAGCGCACAACCTGGCCCTGGCAATCCCGGCCATGTTCCTGGCCGGCGGCGGCTTCGTGGCGACGATGACCAGCCTCAACGTCGCGGTGCAATTGCGCGCGCCCGAGGCCATTCTGGGCCGCTGCCTGTCGCTTTACCAGGCGATCGTGTTCGGGGCGATGGCGATCGGCGCTTATAGCTGGGGGGCGATGGCCGATCGATTCGGCCTGATTGTCGCGATCCGCATGGGCGCCGGCTGGCTGGCGCTGACGCTGCTGCTGCGGTTCGTGATCCCGATGCCGCGCCGCGAGGAAGGCCGCATCGATCCGGCCTTCGCGCCCGAAACCGCAGACCCCGCAAAGGACAACGATGCCGCAACTTGAAACCCTTCCGTCTGATGCACGCATAGCCGGCGCACGCATGGCCGACTCCCGCCCGCTGCGATCAGTGCTGTACATGCCCGCCAGCAACCGCCGCGCCATCGCCAAGGCGCGCGGGCTCGATGCGGATGCGCTGATCCTGGACCTGGAAGACGCGGTCGCTCCAGAGGCCAAGGAAACTGCGCGCGGCGTGCTGATCGAGGAGCTGGCCGCCGGTGGATTCGGGCACCGGCGCATGATCGCGCGGATCAACGCCATTGCCAGCCCATGCGGCGAAGCCGATCTTGCAGCGCTTGCCACAGCTTCGATCGAAGCGATCCTCGTCCCCAAGATCGACCATGCCGACCAGATCGCGCTGCTTTCGCAGGCCATGGACCGGCTCGGCTTCGCGCCCCGCGTGGCATTGTGGGTGATGATCGAAACTCCGGCGGCCGCGCTGGCGATCGAACGCATCGCAGCGGCAGCCGCCGGCACGCGACTGGCGGCGTTCGTGCTGGGCTTGAACGATCTCGCCAAGGACACTGGCATGGCCCAATTGCCCGGCCGCGCCGCGTTCGTGCCGATCATGGTAAATGTTCTGATGGCTGCGCGCGCGCATGGACTGGTGGTGCTCGACGGGGTCAGCAACGCGATCGAGGACACCGCCAGGGTCGAGGCAGAGGCTGTCCAGGCGCGCGACCTGGGATACGATGGCAAAACGCTGATTCACCCGTCGCAGATCGAACCGGTCAACCGCGTATTCGCGCCCGATGCCACCGATTTGGCGGACGCTCGCGCGATTGTTGCGGCCTTCGACGACCCCGCGAATGCCGGCAAGGGCGTGCTCCGCGTCGAGGGCAAACTCGCCGAACTGCTCCATCGCGATCTGGCGCGCAGGCTTATCGCACGTGCCGAAGCCATCGATGCCCGAGCGCCGACGACCGCTCTGGCCGGCCAACCTTGACACAATCCTAACCTTGACCGTCAACCGCGTTCGCGCGACTTAAGGGTTCTTTCACGAAGTTGCGCCAGAAGAAGTCCGTTCGGATAGCACCGAAGGGGAATTTTTCGCATGGACGGCCTGCACGAATTCAGCTCGCACGACGCTTTGGGCGACGAACCCATTGCCGGCGTGGACGAAGATGCGGCGATCGAATCACCGCTGCTGATCGGCCAGGACGAACGGCGCATGCAAGTGCGCGCCTACAATTTCTGGGCGGGCCTGCTGGGCGACCAACCGTTCCCGTCGGTCGCTTCGCTGACCGAAAGCGCTGCACCCGATTTCGCCAATCATGCGGTCCTGCTCAAATTCGATCGCGGCATGGACAATCCCGCCATTGCTTGGCTGGGCGAACAGCTTGCCGACGAGTGCGACACCAACGCCCGCACCATCCGGGCAATCAAACGCTTGTCGGATGTGCCCGGCCGTTCGTTGCTGTCGCGCATCACCGATCACTACATGCAGATCATCGCCAACCGGGCGCCGATCGGATTCGAAGCCGAATTCATCAACTTGCGCGGCGTGACCGTGCTCTATCGCGGCATACTTCTGCCCTTTTCGTCCGATGGCGCATCGATCGATCACGTCTACGGCGTCATCAACTGGAAGGAAGTGGCCGATCAGGGCACCACCGATGCCTTGCTGGCAGAGATCGGCAAAGCGCTCGGCCATGGCGGTGAAAAGGCGCCACGCCGCCCGATTCAGTTGCTGACCGATTGGGCCGATGGCCCGGCAGCGGTCTCGGCCAACGACGATGGCATTGGTCCGCTTGAACTGACCGACATCGTGGGCAACCCGCTCGACTTCACCGACGAAGCAAGCTTCGGCACGACGATGCAGGATGCCGATCACGCGACCCTCGCCGATTGGCTCGCCAGCGCACGCGACCTTGCGCAAACCGCGCATTCGAGCGAGGATCGCACACGCGCGGCGCTTTATGGCGCGATCAGCCGGGCCTGGGATTTTGCGCTCGCTGCCGCCGAAGCAACGGAAGAATTCAACGAACTGATCGAGGACGCCGGGCTGACACGCCAGGATCGCGCGCCGATGACACCGGTCGTCAAGCTGGTGTTCGGGGCGGCTTATGACAAGACGCGGCTGACCGAATATGCTGCGGCCCTGCTTCATGCCCAGCGTTTGCAATTGGGACGCGGCGTGCTGCTGCGTTTCCTGTCCGATGCGCCGGGTGGGCTCAAAGGCGTGGTAGCCGCGGAACGCCGACTGCGGCGCGAAGCCGCCGGCCGCGCAACGCATGACCGCAGCCCCGATGCGCTTGCCGCCAAATTGCGCAAATTGCCCGAGCAGTCGCTGGGATCGATCAATCGCGAGGGCGAGGAATTCGCGCTCGTGCTCGTCCGCCGGATCGTCGGATCGGTGCCGGTCTTGCTGGGCGAGGTCCTGGGCGATCCTGCGCTGGTCGAAAAGGCCGCGCGCCGCCTGATCGGCTGACCGGCTAAAAGCCTTCCAGACCCAAATCGGCATCGGGCCTGCAACACCCTTGCGCCGGGACTGGAAACCGCCCGCAAACCTGCTAGCGGTCAGCCATGGCAAGCACGGTAGCAAGACGGGGTCCGCGCACGATGGGTTGGCTGGGGTGGACCGGCGTCGGCGTACTTGTCCTGGCGCTTTCGCTGGTCGTGAGCGTGAGCTACGCGATGGCGACCAATGCGGTGGCGTTGCTCGACAATGCCGATGCGCTGTTCCGTGGCAATTCGCAGATCAGGCTGGTGGCTGCCACGCAGTATGGCGCCGATCCGCAACAAAAGCTGGAAATGTTCGTGCCGGCCAAGCCGGTAAAAATTGGCGCGGCGCCTTATCCGATCGTGGTGTTCATCCACGGCGGCGGGTGGGACAGCGGTGATCCGCACTATTATCGGTTCATTGCACGCGCGCTGGTGCCGCAAGGCTATGCCGTGGTCCTGCCAGGGTACCGGCTCTACCCCAAAGCGCGTTTCCCGGGGATGGTCGAGGATGGCGCAGCCGCCCTTCGCTGGGTCCACGATCATGCCGCCGCACTGGGCGGCGACCCGACGCGGGTGGTGCTGATGGGCCATTCGGCGGGTGCGTATAATGCCGCGATGCTGGCTTTGGACAAGCGGTGGCTGGCGCACGAAGGGCTCGATGCCAACCAGTTGCGCGGCTTCATCGGACTGGCGGGTCCCTACGATTTCCTGCCGCTCGATACCGATGCCACGCGCAACAGTTTCGGCAATGCGTCAGATTTGCCTGCCACCCAGCCGATCCATTTCGCGCGCGCCGATGCACCGCCGATGCTTTTGCTCACCGGCGATGCCGACAAGACCGTGTTTCCGCGCAACAGCGTGGCACTGGCCAGGGCCATGACCGACGCGGGCCGTCCGATGCAGGCCGACGTGCTTCCCGGGCTGTCGCACACGCGCATCATCATGCTGATGGCCAAGCCATTCGCCGGCAACCACGCGGTGCTCGACAAGGTGCTGCAGTTCCTTGCTGCGGTGACCGCACCCGCATCTTCAGCGGCAGTTAAGCCAACCGTGCACTAAGCTGGCCACCATGCGCCTCCTGACCCGTTTCGCCATGCGAGTGGCCCTGGCCACCGCCGGCCTTGCGTTCACGATCCAGCCCGCTGCCGCGCAATCGATCCTGCGCGATGCCGAAACCGAAGCGCTGTTCCAGGACATGTCGCGCCCGATCATCGTCGCAGCGGGCCTCGATCCGCGCAATGTCGATATCATCCTGGTCAACGATGGTTCGATCAACGCCTTCACCGCGGGCGGGCAAGCGGTGTTCATCAACAGCGGACTGATCGCGCTGGCCGGCAATGCCAACGAAGTCCAGGGCGTGATCGCGCACGAACTGGGCCACGTTGCGGGCGGGCATGCCGAACGTGTGAACGAAGGCCTCAAGCCAGCCACCGGCATTACCATCCTCAGCCTGCTGCTCGGCGTGGCGGCGGCGGCGGCAGGCTCGCCCGAAGCGGCGCTGGGCATCATCGGCGCCGGACAGCAGGCCGCGCTGGGCAAATTCCTGGCGTTCAGCCGCACGCAGGAAGCCTCGGCCGACGCCGCTGGCGCGTCGTTCCTGTCCAAGGCCGGGCTTTCGGGTCGGGGCAGCCTCGATTTCTTCAAGAAGCTGCAGAACGAGGAATACCGCCACGGTTACACCCGCAATGCCGAAGCCGAATTCTACAGTTCGCACCCCCTGACCGACGATCGCATCGCCACCCTGCAGGACACGTACGAAAAAGACCCGGCGTGGAATGCGAAAACCGATCCCAAGCTGGAGGCGCGGTTCCAGCGGGTGAAGGCCAAGCTTTACGGCTATCTCGCCGAACCCGCAGCCACGCTGCGCGATTTCCCCGAATACGAAACCACCGTCCCGGCCCGCTATGCGCGCGCTTACGCGTTCCACAAGGAAGCGCTAATGGACAAGGCCCAGGTCGAAACCGATGCGCTGCTGAAAACCGCGCCCGATGATCCCTATTTCCTGGAATTGAAGGGCCAGATCCTGCTCGAATCGGGCAAGCCGCTCGAGGCGATCGAACCGCTGCGCCGCGCGACCACGCTCACTGCCAATGCGCCGCTGATCGCCACCACCTTCGGCCATGCGCTGATCGCCAGCGAAGACCGTGCCAACTTCGTCGAGGCGCAGCGCGTGCTGAAGGCGGCGGTGGCCAAGGATCGCGAAAACCCGTTCGCGTGGTATGAACTGGGCGTTGTCTATGAAGCCAATGGCGATCACGCGCGCGCGCGATTGGCCAGCGCCGAACAGCAGTTCATGAACGGCAAGTTCGCCGAGGCGATGCGCAGCGCCGAAGTGGCGCAACAGGGCCTTCCAGCCGGCTCGCCCGACATGCTGCGCGCGCAGGACATCGCGATGAGCGCACACGCCGAGGTTGAGCGGCAGGCGAAGAAGCGCTAGCCGCAAGGTCTCATGGCATCGCAGTCCCCTCGCCCGGCCACTCGCCGCCCGTTGCTGATCGGCATGGTGATCGGCGTGCTGCTGTGCGCGGTCGCGGTGCTGGGCTGGCAAGTGTGGGCCGCCCGCACCGCCGCGGCGACCAGCGGGGCCGAGAGCGCCGCCTTGTCGCGCGATCTTGCCGCTGCGGGGATCGACCCGGCAAAGCGCATGGCGATCGAAGGACTGGTCCGCGCCTATCTGCTCGATCACCCCGAAATTCTGCCCGAAGCGATGGAACGCCTGCGCAGCCAGGAAGCCCGCGCCATGATCGCGCCCTTGCGCGGAACGCTCGAAACCCCGTTCGACGGCGCGGTTCTCGGCAATCCCAAAGGCCGCAAGGTACTGGTCGAATTTGCCGATTATGCCTGCGGCTATTGCCGCAAGAGCGAAGCCGATGTCGAAGCGATGATCGCCGCCGATCCCGAATTGAAGGTGGTGGTGCGGCTGTTGCCGATCATCGGACCGCAAAGCGAACCCGCCGCACGGATGGGCCTCGCCGCCGCAAGGCAAGGCCGATATGCTGCATACCACAAGGCGATCTATTCGGGCGCCAGCCCAAGCGACCAGTCGATTGCTGCGGCGGCCAATGTGGCCCGGCTCGACGCCGGGGCTGCCAAAGCGCAAATCGCCGATACGCGGGTGACCGACGAACTGCAGCAGAACATGGCGCTTGCACGGCGGCTGGGGATCAATGGCACGCCATCATGGGTGGTGGGCGATCAATTGCTGTCCGGCGCGATCGGGCGCGAGAAGCTTGAAGCAGCGGTGGCGCAAGCGGCGAAGGGATAGCCCTCCCAGCGCCCGATCGCCCTGAGCTTGTCGAAGGGCTGCTTTTCTTCGAACGTTGCATCTAAAAAGAACAGCGCTTCGACAAGCTCAGCACGAACGGCTTTGGCAAGCTATCGCGGCATCTCCAACTCGTACAATTCCACCTCGCCGAAGCTTTTCGCCAGCGCCTGCACGCCCACCGAGCGAAACCGGCATACGGTACAGTTGTCGATCTTGAGCGCAGCAGCAAACGTCTCGGTGCAATAGACCCCGCCCACCGGCGTGACCGGTTCGATCCGCGCGGTGCGGTTGACTTCGCCTCCGTACCAGATGCGGTTGCCGGTGATGCGATCGGTGCCCACCCACACCGGTCCGTAATGCACGCCGATACGCATGCCCGAAATTTCGCCCGCCGGGGTCAGTTCGGGCGGCAGGTCGGCCAGCCGGTCCTGCATTTCCAGCGCCATGCGCGCGGCCATGCGTGGCTCGTCGACGATGGCATAGACCGCATCGCCCCAGGTGTTGCGGAATTCGACGTGATCGCCGTATTCGTCGAGCACTGCGCCGATCCGGCCCATGACTTCGGCCATGAACCGCACCAGTTCACGCTCGCCCAGCCGCGAGAAACCTTTGTAGTCGGCAAAGATGATCGAGCGGATTTCGCGCCGGGTTCCGCTGCCGACGGGCGCGCGGGCCGGGAACTTGAGCTTGCGCGGCACCGGGCCGGCCGCAATCACCTCGGTCTGGCGCGACAGCTTTTCCCATTGGCGGATATCGGCGTGCGCCCCCGCCAGCCCGGTGCGCGACAGCGAATGGATCTGGTCGGACACCACCGCCAACTGGATCGCCGGCACTCCCATCGCATCGGCGCGCAGCACCGCCAGCCCCATCGCCAGCCGCGTGTTATAGGCAAACTGGTTGTCATCGCCGACATAGGCGCCGGGTGTCGCGAAGGTGATGCGTGCCGCTGCATCGCGGCAGGCGTGATAGCGCGCGGTCCAGCCCGGACCGCCACAAGCCACGGATTCGGCAATGAAATCATCTTCGGCAAAGGGCAGCACCACGTTGAGCTCACCCCCGCGCGCCAGCACTTGTTCGGCGATCACGATATCCGCGCCGCACGCCAGCGGGCCATAAGCGATGCGGATCGCATGCCGATCGAGCACCTCGCCCACCCGCACGGCGAGCGCGGCTTCCTCATCGCTGCCCTCGCTGAACATGTGCCCGCAGAATACGGCGACGGGAGCATTCATGGCGCAGAACCCTCGGCTTCTTCGAGTATGACGACATTGCGCTGCTCGATCGGGTTGAGCCGCACGAGCAAGCCCCGGGGACGATACCAGGAGAATTGCGCGAAATAGTCGCGCAGCGCCGGGTCCTGGAACGCGCGCCCTTCGCGGGCAAAGATTTCATTCCGCGCAATCCGCAACTGCGCCTTGGTCAGCCCCGCAAACTCGCTCGCATCGAGCATCCGCACCGACGAATCGGGGAAATACAGGCGCGGCGCGCCAGCGGCCGGCGCCGCTGCGGACGGAGCGCTTGTTTTGGGTTCGGGAACCGCCACCTCGCGCACTTTTTCGGTGACATAGACAGTCGGTGCAGCGATCGGAGCGCTGTTGCTTGCGCCTCCTGTGGGCGCAGGCGGAGGTGAGCCCGGATTGTCCTTGCCCTGGCCGATCAGCACTCCGCCCAGCGCAGCCAGCGCCACAACCGCAACACCGCCGCCCGCCAGCAACGGCCAGCGCGAGGGCCTGGATGCGACGGCCGCCGCCGCGGCACGAACCGGCTCGGGCGGCGGGTTTGCGGGCAAGCGCCATTCGCGCTGCTCCTCTCCCTTCGCGCACAATTCGGCAAGGCTCGCCTTGACCTTGCGCCAGCCGGGATGATCGGGCTCGCCGTTCCAGGCGCCGATATCGACGTACTGGATCTGGTTGAACGGCAGCGGCGGCATCAAGTCGCCGATCGCGGTCTGCACCAGTTTCTTCTGGTTGCGCGCCATGTCGGCCTCGGCGCGCACCCACTCCGATTTCACCGCATCGGCCGACCACACCACGATCGCCGCCCGCGCGGCGCCGATCTTGGCGGTGATCACATCGCCATAGGACTGGTGCGGCGGCAGGTCTGCGTCCCACCACACCGCGTAGCCCTCGGCCTCGACCGCGCGCGCGAGCATGGCCACGCGCGCATGATCGACCCGCGAATAGGAAATGAACACGTCGACCAATTGCCCACCTCTCTCGCCGCCTGTGGCCATGCTATCGCCGCTGCCGGGACTTGGCCAGCGCTGAACGACCCGAAGGGCTTGACCATCGCGCCCGCTCCGGTGCAGGGCCGTGGGGCAGTGCGCGGTGATCGATCATGCCGCCGCAATGGGGCCTCCGCCCGCCGGAACGCCCCGCCAGACACAAGCCGAAGGTTCCCATGGCAGGCCATTCCAAGTTCAAGAACATCATGCACCGCAAGGGCGCGCAGGACAAAAAGCGTTCGGCGCAGTTCAGCAAGCTCAGCCGCGAAATTACCGTGGCCGCCAAGATGGGCATGCCCGATCCCGACATGAACCCGCGCCTGCGCGCCGCGGTCAACGCCGCCAAGGCGCAGTCGGTGCCCAAGGACAACATCCAGCGCGCGATCGACAAGGCCAGCAAGGGCGATGCCGAAAACTACGAGGAAGTGCGCTACGAAGGCTACGGCCCGGGCGGCGTCGCGCTGATCGTCGAGGCGCTGACCGACAACCGCAACCGCACCGCCACCAACGTGCGCACTGCGTTCTCAAAGAACGGCGGCAACCTCGGCGCCAGCGGCGCAGTCAGCCACGGATTTGAACGGCTCGGCCTGATCGAATACCCGGGCAGCGTGGGCGATGAGGACAAGGTCCTCGAAGCCGCGATCGAAGCCGGCGCCGAAGATGTCGAAAGCGATCTGGGCGATGGCGACGAGAACCCCGGCAGCCACCAGATCTGGACCTCGGTCGACGTGCTCCACCCGGTCGCGCGCAAGCTGGAAAAGGCACTGGGCGAAGCCGAGGGCGTCAAGCTCGGGTGGAAGCCCGGGCTCAAGACCGAAGTCGGCGAGGACGACGCGCGCACGCTGCTCAAGCTGATCGATGTGCTCGACGATGACGATGACGTGCAGGCGGTGTGGGGCAACTACGAAATCCCGGACTCGGTCATGGAAAAGCTTGGGTGATGTTGAGCTTGGTCGCAAAGGCGCTGCTGTCTGGCGCGTTGATCGCGGCCATTTCCGAGATCGGCAAGCGGCTGCCGACGGTGGCCGCGCTGGTTGCGTCGCTGCCGCTGATCTCGGTTCTGGGCATGATCCTGCTGTGGCGTGCGCGGCCCGATGCGGAAAATATGGCGATCCATGCCGAAGCGACGTTCTGGTACGTGCTGCCCTCGCTGCCGATGTTCCTGCTGATCCCCGCCTTGTTGCGTTCGGGCGTGCATTTCTGGATCGCGCTGGCGCTGGGCTGCGCGTTGACGGTGGGGTTGTACCTGCTGATGGCGCAGATCGGCCCGCGCTTCGGCCTCAAGCTGTAACGTGCTGATCATCGGGCTCGACCCGTCGCTGACTTGCACGGGCTGGGGCATCGTCGCCAAATCGGGCAATCGGCTGAGTCACGTTGCCAACGGCCAGATCCGCACCGATGCCGCGATGTCGCTGCCCGAACGGCTGGTGACGATCGACCGCGAGCTGACCGACGTGATCCTGCTGCACCGTCCCGACACCAGCGCGGTGGAGGAGGTGTTCGTCAACAAGAACCCTCAATCGACGCTGAAGCTCGGCCACGCGCGCGGCGTGGTGCTGCTGGCCCTCGCTCGCGCGGGGATGCCGGTCCACGAATACGCAACGCGGCTGGTCAAGAAGGCGCTGGTCGGCACCGGCGCGGCCGAAAAGGCGCAAGTGCAGGCGATGTTGAAAGTGCTGCTGCCGGGGGTCAAACTGGCCGGCGCCGATGCGGCCGATGCGCTGGCAGTGGCAATTTGCCATGCCCATTTGCAACGGGGCTAGCGTTAAGCCGCGGGGCGTGCAAGGAACAAACCATGATCGCGCGACTGTCAGGAACGCTTGAGGATTTCGGCGCCGATTGGGCGGTGATCGATGTGGGCGGTGTCGGCTACCTCGTCCACTGCTCGGCCAAGACGCTGGCCGCGCTGGGCATTCGCGGTGACAAAGTGGTGATCCACACCGAACTCCAGGTCAGCGAAAACGACATGCGCCTTATCGGCTTCGCCAGCGCGGCCGAACGCGAATGGTTCCGGCTGCTGACCGGGGTGCAAGGCGTGGGCTCGAAGATGGCGCTGGCGGTGCTGTCGGCATTGGCAATCGAGGATTTGCAGCGCGCCTGCGCCGGCGGAGACGCCGCGATGGTAGCGCGCGCGCAAGGCGTGGGGCCGAAGCTGGCTTCGCGGATTGTCAATGAATTGAAGGACAAGGCAGGTGGATTGGCGGGCGTGGTTGGGGTCATCGGGGCTGTGGTGGCCCCGGTAGGCTCGGTCAGCGCGGACGCGATTTCGGCGCTTCAGAACCTCGGCTTCAAGCCGCAGGTGGCGAGCACGGCAGTAGCAGCGGCACTGGAGGAACTGGGCGACGGGGCGGCACTCAACGCGCTGGTGCGGGTGGCGCTGAAACGGGCGGCGGGATGATGGGCGATGATAGTCGACAATTTCCTATAAATTCGTATGATATTCCTATGAGCCAGCTCAACATCACCATCCCGCCAGCGCTTCGCGCCTGGATCGACCACCGCGTGGCCGAAGGCCGCTACACCAGTGCCAGTGACCTGGTGCGCGACCTGCTGCGCCGAGACCAGGAAGCGGCCGAAAGCGATACCGCATGGGTCCGCGCAATGGTGGCCGAGGGACTTGCATCGGGCATTTCGCCGGAAAAGCCCGAGACGATCATCGAAAACATCATTGCCAGACGCCGGGCAAGGCGTGGCTGAGGTTGTATTCTCGAATGCAGCCGAAGCGGACCTCGTTGAGATCGACGAATTCAGCGTCGTCCGGTTCGGTGAGGATGTGGCAGAACGCTACATGCACGGTTTCGACGAAGCATTTACACGTCTCAGCGAGTTCCCGCTGACGGCTCCGCTACGGCCGGAAATCGGCGATAATATCCGCTGCCTCGTTCATCGCCAACATCGCATACTGTATTGCGCTTCGGCATCGGATGTTCTGATCTTGCGCATCCTGCATCATGCCCGAGACGCCAAAGACTCACTAACGGGCGCGCAGACATGACATGACCGATAATCCCCACCTCACCCCCCATCGCCAGCCCGAAGATATTGACGCCGCGCTGCGTCCGAAAACGCTCGCCGAATTTGTCGGTCAGGCGGCGGCGAAGGACAATCTGCGCGTGTTCATCGAAAGCGCCAAATCGCGGGGTGAGGCGATGGATCATGTGCTGTTTTATGGGCCGCCGGGGTTGGGCAAGACCACGCTGGCTCAGATCGTTGCGCGCGAACTGGGCGTGGGGTTCCGCGCCACCAGCGGCCCGGTGATTGCCAAGTCGGGCGATCTGGCCGCACTGCTGACAAATCTCGAAGAAGGCGACGTGCTGTTCATCGACGAGATTCACCGGCTCAACCCGGTGGTCGAGGAAATTCTTTACCCCGCGATGGAAGACCGCGCGCTCGACCTGATTATCGGTGAAGGCCCGTCCGCGCGATCGGTGCGGATCGACTTGCCGGCGTTCACGCTGGTCGGCGCCACCACGCGGCAGGGCCTGCTGACCACGCCGCTGCGCGACCGTTTCGGCATCCCGGTGCGGCTCAACTTCTACACGATCGAGGAACTGGAAAAGGTCATCGTGCGCAACGCCGCGCTGCTCGGCGTGGGCATCGTGGCCGAGGGCGCACGCGAGATCGCCCGCCGCGCGCGAGGTACGCCACGCGTGGCAGGACGCCTGCTCCGGCGGGTGCGCGATTTTGCCCAAGTCGCTGGCCTGGCGACGATTTCGCGCGAACTGGCGGATTCATCGCTGACTCGGCTGGAGGTCGATGCACTGGGGCTCGATGCGCAGGACCGGCGCTATCTGATGATGATCGCCGACATCTATCAAGGCGGCCCGGTCGGTGTGGAAACGCTCGCGGCCGGCCTCTCCGAACCGCGCGACACGGTCGAGGACGTGATCGAACCGTTCCTGATCCAACTCGGGCTGATCGCCCGCACCGCGCGCGGGCGCTGCCTCAACGATCGCGGGTGGAAGCACCTCGGCCTTGCCCCGCCGTCAGGAAGCCAGACCGGGCTGTTCGACGAAGGCGACTGACCCGCCCTCGCCCGTCGCTGGCCGGTCAACAGTCACGGTTAGCGAATATTCGGTTCCATTTCGGGACACTGTTGCGCAAGCTACCGGTTTTGCGCGGTTTTGGGACGATCCCAAGCCTTGAAACACGGTTAACGGGGTTGTCCGCGCCGGTCTCATCTGCGTTTCTGCAGCGACAGGGCGAATGGAAGGGCAACGGTAACTCTCGCTGCTTTATCCCGGCCGCAGAAACGAAAGAACGCAGGCTATGTCGATTCGCACAGCGATGGTGAAGCTGATGGCAGCGGCCGCGGGCAGCGCAATGCTCGGTGGCGGCGCGGTCCACGTGTCCGAGAAGCCTTCCGCGCAGGAAGAACATCACGTCAAGCTGATCAAGGGCGCGCCCCGGCATCACGCCGCGCGCGTCATCGCCAAGCGGCCGCTGCGCCATCGCGCGTCGCGCTATGTGCGGCAGGATTGCATGACGTACCGCACTCACCACAAGGGCATGGGACACAAGACCATGGCCCTTCGCAGCCACGCCGCACGGCGCGCAGCGAACTGCGAACAGCAAGTCGTCTCGCGTGACAACCATCGCAGTCGCCGCATCGTCAAAACCACTACTACCCGCCATTATGATGCGCCGCAGCAGCAATATGCAATGGTTCCGGTGCCTTACGCACCGCAGGCTCCGGCCATCGGCGGTGGCGGCGGCGTGCCGGTGGTGATCGGCGGCGGCCTGGGCCTTGGCGGCTTCGGCGGCGGGTTCTTCGGCGGGTTCTTCGGTGGGGGCGGCAGCAGCAGCGGCGGTAGCGTGGTCATTTCGACCACTTCAACCGGCGGGCTTTCCACCAGCAGTTCTTCGTCGGGCGGTTCGAGCAGCACCTCGAGCTCTTCGGGCGGGCTGACCAGCACCACGTCGACCTCCTCGGGTGGTATCAGCACCGGCGGCATTTCGACCTCGACCGGGGGCGTGAGCACTTCCACCTCGACTGGCGGGGTTTCGACTTCAACCGGCGGCGTCAGCACTTCTACCGGCGGGGTGAGCACTTCGACCGGCGGCGTGACGAGCTCGTCGAGCACGTCGACATCCTCGGGCAACGTCTCCACTTCGAGCGGCAATGTGTCGAGTTCGTCGGGCAACAATGCCTCGTCATCCTCGTCCGGCAATGTCAGTTCATCGTCTTCGGGCAACGTTTCCTCTTCGACATCGTCATCGGGCAACGTCTCGACCTCGTCGTCGACGTCGTCCTCTGGCAATGTCTCGAGCTCTTCCTCGACATCGTCGTCGGGCAACGTCGCCTCGTCCAGCTCGACGTCTTCATCGACCTCGACCTCGTCGGGCAACATGACATCGTCGGGAACGACCACCAGCACAACCAGCAGCGGCACCGATGTGCCCGAACCTTCGATGGTGATCCTGTTCGGCGCCGCCGCTGCCGCACTGGTCGCCCGGCGCCGCTGGGCTCGGCCGGCTCGGAGCTTGGCTACAGCCTGACGTCGACGGCCTTGGCAACGCAAAAAAGGGCGGCTTCCGAAACGGAAGCCGCCCTTTTTTCGTGCTTGTTCGCAAAGGCCATCCGGAAGGCCGAAGCCCCCCCGGATGGATTGGCGATCAGGCAGCCAGCTTGCGCAGCACGTAGTGCAGGATGCCGCCGTTCATGAAGTACTCGATCTCGTTGGCGGTATCGATCCGGCACAACGCGGTGAAGCTGAAGGTCGAACCGTCGGGGCGAGTCACGTCGACGATCACGTCCTGGCGCGGCGTGAGGCTGGCCAGGCCCTTGATCGTGAAGGTATCGTCGCCGGTCAGCCCCAGGCTGGTGCGGGCGTCGCCGCCCATGAACTGGAGCGGCAGCACGCCCATGCCGACCAGGTTCGAACGGTGGATGCGCTCGAAGCTCTCGACGATCACCGCGCGCACGCCGAGCAGATTGGTGCCCTTCGCCGCCCAGTCACGGCTCGATCCGGTGCCGTATTCCTTGCCGGCGATCACCACCATCGGGGTGCCTTGCGCCTTGTACTTCTGCGCCACGTCGTAAACCGCGCCGACTTCGTCGCCGAAGCGGCTCATGCCGCCTTCGATGCCGGGGACCATCTCGTTCTTGATGCGGATGTTGGCGAAGGTGCCGCGCATCATCACGTCGTGGTGCCCGCGCCGTGCGCCGTATGAGTTGAAGTCTGCCTTGGCGACCTGGTGCTGCATCAGCCATTCGCCCGCGGGGCTGTCGGCCTTGATCGATCCGGCCGGACTGATGTGATCGGTGGTGATCGAATCGCCCAGGATCAGCAGCGGCTTGGCCTCGATGATGTCGTTCACTTCCGAAGGCGTCATCGACATGCCTTCGAAGTATGGCGGGTTGGCCACATACGTCGAACCGGCCTGCCATTTGTAGGTTTCCGAGCCAGTGACGTTGATCGCCTGCCAGTGGACGTCGCCCTTATAGACATTGGCGTAGCGCGCCTGGAACATCGGACGGTCCATGCAGCCGGCCATCGTAGCGCTGACTTCGGCGTTGGTCGGCCAGATATCCTTGAGGAACACGTCCTGGCCGCCCGAACCCTTGCCGATCGGGGTGGTGGTGAAGTCCTCGATCACCGTGCCCTTGAGCGCATAAGCCACCACCAGCGGCGGCGAGGCGAGGAAGTTGGCGCGCACGTCGGGCGAAACGCGGCCTTCGAAATTGCGGTTGCCCGAGATCACCGAGGCGGCGACGATGTTGTTTTCGTTGATCGCCTTGCTGATCGGTTCGGCCAATGGCCCCGAATTGCCGATGCAGGTGGTGCAGCCATAACCGACGAGGTTGAACCCAACCGCATCGAGGTGCTCGGTAAGGCCGGCCTTGTTGAAGTAGTCGGTCACCACCTGGCTGCCCGGCGCCAGGCTGGTCTTGACCCAGGGCTTGGGCTTGAGGCCGAGTTCGTTGGCCTTCTTCGCCACCAGCCCCGCCGCGACCATCACGCCGGGGTTCGAGGTGTTGGTGCAACTGGTGATGGCCGCGATCACGACGTCGCCATCGCCGATGTCATGATCCTTGCCGCTGACGGCCACGCGCGATTGCGTTTTCTTGTAAGTCGCCACCAGATCGGCGTTGAACACATCATCGACCGCGGTGAGATCGACCTTGTCCTGCGGCCGCTTCGGCCCGGCGAGCGAGGGGACGACGGTGCTCATGTCGAGCCCCAACGAACTGGTGAACACCGGATCGGGCAGCGCCGGATCGAGCCAGAAGCCCTGTTCCTTGGCGTACGCCTCTACCAGCGCGATCTGGTCTTCCTCGCGGCCGGTCAGCCGCAGATAATCGAGCGTCTTGTCGTCGATGCCGAAGAAGCCACAGGTCGCGCCGTATTCGGGTGCCATGTTGGCAAGCGTCGCGCGATCGGCCAGACTGAGCGAGGCGAGCCCCGGGCCGAAGTATTCCACAAACCGCCCGACCACGCCGTGCGCGCGCAGCATCTGCGTGGCGGTGAGCACCAGGTCGGTCGCGGTCACGCCTTCTTTCAGTTCGCCGGTCAGCTTGAAGCCGACGACTTCGGGGATCAGCATCGACACCGGCTGGCCGAGCATCGCGGCTTCGGCCTCGATCCCGCCGACGCCCCAGCCGAGCACGCCCAGGCCGTTGATCATGGTGGTGTGGCTGTCGGTGCCGACGCACGTATCAGGATAGGCCACGGTCATGCCGTTCTGGTCCGCGCTGGTCCACACGGCCTGCGCGATGTGTTCCAGGTTCACCTGGTGGCAGATGCCGGTGCCGGGAGGGACCGCCTTGAAGTTGTCGAGGCTTTTCGAGCCCCACTTGAGGAAATCGTACCGTTCACCGTTGCGATGGTATTCGATCTCGACGTTCTGTTCGAACGCCTTGGGGTGGCCGAATTCATCGACCATCACCGAGTGATCGATCACCAGATGGACCGGCACCAGCGGGTTGATCTTGCTGGTATCGCCGCCCAGCTTGGCGATCGCGTCGCGCATCGCGGCCAGGTCGACCACGCAGGGCACGCCGGTGAAATCCTGCAACAGCACGCGTGCGGGGCGGTATTGGATTTCGCGGGTGGAGCGTGGATCGGCCTGCCAGTCGACGATTGCCTTGGCATCGTCGGTCGAAACGGTGAACCCGCCATCTTCGAAGCGCAGCAGGTTTTCGAGCAGCACCTTCATCGAGAACGGCAGCCGCGAAATATCGCCGAACTTTTCCGCCGCTTTCCGAAGCGAATAGTAGGCAAGCTCCTTGCCTCCCACCGTCATCGTGCTGCGTGTGCCGAGCGTATCTTGTCCGACCTGAGTCATGGTGGTTTGCCGTCCCCTTTCGCAGAAAGACCGCCGATCAAACGCGGCAACCCTTCTCCCGCTGGGCGTGACCAGCACGCGGCGCGGAAAGGCAGGAAGACAAGTCTGACGGCGGCCCGAATTTCGGCTCAGGCTATCCGCGTATCCGCGCGCCCCGTCAAGCCTTGGCGTCAAGGCTTGGCGTCAAGCCTTGGCATCAAGGGCTCGGCGAAGGCGGCCACTCACGCTTCGTTTACCCGCCCGGCCTAACCCGCCGAGGGAACACATGGCGCACACGCCCGTTTGTGAGCCATCGCATTCACCGAGCGGGCAGGTCCGGTTAAAGTCTACACGAGCAGCAGCAGGGGAAAAATCATGCTTCACGCAGAACCGATGGTTGAAACCAGGTCCGAGACAACGGGGATAGCCACTGTGTTGCTGACCGCGACCCTGACGCTCGCCGCCTTGGGTGGCGCTGCGCTGGCCGGCCTGCAGTCGCTGATCGGCGGCTGAGCGATCAAAGCAGGCGCAATCCCGCCAACCACTATCCGGGGGGTGGAGCTTCGAAATCGGCCGGATTGCCGCGCCGCGCTGCGTAAAGGCAACCGCCCACGATCAGCACCACGCCGCCGAGCGTGCTCCACGTGAGCGATTCGTCGAACGCCAGCCAGCCGAACAGTGCCGCCCAGATGAATGCCGTATATTCCATCGGCACCAGCACTTGCGCCTCGGCGCGCGCGTAAGCCCAGCTTAGCAACATCACCGAGGCCGCCGCCAGCAGCGCCGCCGACACGATCAGCACCCAGGCGTGCGGCCCGGGCCAGGTCGCCAGCCACGGCGACGCCAGCGCCAGGAACATGAACGAAAAGCCCGCCTGGAAGAACGCGATCTCCTCGGGCTGCGCAATTTGCGCCTGCTGCCGCTGAAGCACCAGGTTCCACGCATAGAACACCGCCGAGACCAGCACCGCCGCCATGCCCTTGATGCTTTCGGCATCGTGCGGCCCGGCCAGCTTGCCCTGCGCGATCACGCTCACCCCGATCAGCGCCACCACCGATCCGCCGACCGCGCCCTTGCTCAAGGTTTCACCCAGCAGCGCAGCGGCCAGGAACAGCGCAATCAGCGGCGCAATGAACGACAAGGCCATCGCTTCGGCCATCGGCGTGCGCGCCAGGCCATAGAAGAACATCGTCGCCATGATCGCGCCGACGCCCCCGCGCGTGGCATGAAGCCGCAGCGCTGCCGCATCGGGCATCCCCCGACCGGCAACCTGCGCGCGCCACCGCCACACCGGCAGCATCAGCGTGGCACCGGTCAGCGTGCGCCACAGCATCGCAGTATAGGCCCCCACCGCCAGCGCTGCGCCTTTCATCACCCCGTCCATCGCACCGAACAGCCCCAAGCCGAAAATCACGACGAGAATCGGGATCAGCACGCTCACGGCCGGTGCCGCGGTGCTGCGCGCGCCAGATGTCGAATTGTCTCCCATGCTTTTCGCCTAGCCGGGGTCAGCCTGCTTTGCCATGCCCGGCTTGTTTCATCGCTGGGGATGATTCAGCCTTGCGAAAGGTACGACGCTTGATTGGATGCAGCGGATCGGCCAGATCCGGATATGGCCGGACGGTGGGCAGCGGAGTCGGTATGGGTGGTCCATCCGGCTTGCACCGCGTGACGGCATCGAAGGCGCGACACACTATCATGACAGCAGCGAACGGGTATCGGTTTGGCTCCATCTGGCGGCCAGCGTTGGGCTTCGGCCAGCGGCAGGCGCGCCTTGCCGCCAGCGGATCCGCGCTGGCGTGTGCGTTGTTGGTCACGGCCTCCGCTGAAGCGCAGACTCCGCCGCCGGTGGACCTGACTCGCCAGGGCGCGATGGCCCAGCCGACCGCCCAGCCGACCACCTCGCCTCGCGCCACATCGTCTGTACCCGCGTTCGCACCGCCCAGCGACACGGTCGGCACAACCGTGGCCCCATCGGTGCCGCTTGCGGTGGCCGTGCCGCCGCCGCATTGGTCGCTGGCCGATGCGCAAGCGCTGCTCACCCAAATCCAGACGATCGGCCGCGAAGGCCTGTTCGTGCGCGATTACCAACCCGCGAGCCTGGCCGACGCAATCAAGGCCGGCGAAGGCCCGGCGCTCGACGCCACCGCCACGCAGGCGTTTACCTGGATCGCCGAAGACTTGCGCGACGGGCGCACGCCGATGGACGCGCGCGTGCAATGGTTCGTGGTCGACCCCGACGCCGAAGCGCACCCGATCCGCCCGCTGCTCGAAGGCGCGCTCGCCAGCCACGATATCGCCGGCGCTTTCGCCAGCCTTGAACCGACCACGCCCGATTACGCCGAGTTGCGCGATGCCCTGGCACAGGCGCGTACTCCCGCCGAAGCCGCGCTGATCCGCGTCAACATGGACCGCTGGCGCTGGCTCGGCCGCGATCTTGGCTTGATCCATCTTGAGGTCAACGTGCCCGAACAGATCCTGCGGCTGGCGGTGCGCGACAAGATCATCACCACCTATCGCGCAATCGTGGGCAAGCCGGGCCGCACCGCCACCCCGCAATTGTCCGCCACCGTGCAGAATGTGGTGTTCAACCCGACCTGGACCGTGCCGCAATCGATCGTGAAGGGCGAAGGTCTTGGCGCCAAACTGCTCGCCAGCCCCGCTTCGGCCGCGAGGCAGAACTACAAGGTGACCAAGACCGAATCGGGAATGGTGATCGTGGTCCAGCAGCCGGGCAAGGGCAACGCGCTGGGGGTGATGAAGCTCGACATGCCCAATCCGCACGCGATCTACATCCACGATACGCCCAACCACGCGCTGTTCAACCTGACCAGCCGCGCGCTCAGCCACGGCTGCATCCGTGCCGAACGCGCCGACGAACTGGGCATGACGATGGCGATGCTCGGCGCCGACATTTCCAAGGAACAGGGCGTCGAATACACGCACTCGGGCAAGTACACCAAGGTGGCGATGACGCAGACCTTCCCGGTCTACATCACCTACTTCACGATCGCGCGCGACGTGAACGGGTTGATGCGCAACTTCGCCGATCTCTATGGCCGCGACGCCCCGGTGCTGGCCAGCTTCGCCGCCCCGCGCCAGCCGCACACAGGCCAGCGCGTGAGCAAGGAAGCGGTGGTGAAGCTGGATAACCCGCTGTAAAAAAGCGGGTTTCAGTGGATCAGGAAATGCCCAGCCGATCGGCGTAAAGCAGTCGGCCGCCCGAAAGGTGCCACAGCGCCTCGTTGAAATCGTCGGGGTTCATCGCAAAACAGCCATCGCTGCGGCCCAGCTTGCCCCACTTGGTCAGCATGTCGGGCGCCGCGTACCACGCCGGATGCAGCACGATCGCGCGTTCGAGCGCGCGCGAGTTGGTGGGATCGCTGCCGACCAGCCGGATCGAAGTGCCGTACTTGCCGGTGTACCACTCGTTGGTGATGAACGCGCCCTTCGACGTGGCGTTGGAGCCCATGTCGTTCGAGAACGTCTTGAGAAAACCGTCATGCTCGGGGTCGGACCCCTTGCCGTGGGCGACGAGGAACGAGCGGACTGTACCGCTTTCGAGATTGGCGAAATGCAACCGTGGGAGCGACGACGGCAGGCCGAAATCGGCCACGCCCACCAGATCGGCCCGCCAGACCCGAGCGCGCACCCGCGCCACTTCGCGCTGGGCAATTTCCAGGATCTTGCAGTGCTGCTGATCGGGCGAGAACGCTTGCGCGAACACCCGCGGCGCAAGCGCAACCGCACCGGCAGCTGCCATCACGCCACCCAGAATTCGCCGACGATCGATCGTGTTGTTCATGCCCTACCCTGCCTCGCGTTCATTGAGCCAGCGATGAACGGCCAGTCTAGCGCGATTCGACAGATGATGCATCCCCTGCGCCAAGGCGGGCAAGCGCCGCGCCATCGACCCGCATCCCGGTCCATTCGTCCATCATCCGGGCGCCCAGGTTCTTGTAGAAACCGATCGATGGCGCGTTCCAATCGAGCACCGACCATTCAAGCCGCTTGCACCCGCGTTGCAATGCCGTTGCCGCCAGGTGTGCGAGCAAGGCCTTCCCCAGCCCCGACCCGCGCGCTTCGGGGCGCACGTAAAGGTCTTCGAGGTAGATCCCCGGGCAGCCTTCGAAGGTGGAAAAACTGTGAAAGAACAGTGCGAAACCTTGCGCAGCTCCGGCCAGTTCTCCGATCACCACCTCTGCCATGGGGCGCGCACCGAACAAGTGTTCGCCCAAAACGGCCTCGTCGAAACGAACTTCGTCCGAAAGGTTTTCGTAGGCGGCCAGATCTCGGATAAGCGCGGCAATCAGCGGCAAGTCGGAACGGTTGGCGGGTCGGATCGAAACTGTCATGTCCCACCCGATACGCGCGAACCCGCGAGCGTCAACCCGGCTGGATCACCATCCGGTCGCCGCTCAGCTCTACCTTGCCCAACCGCCGCAGCACCGATTGGCCCAGCAGGTTGACCGGCAACCCACGGATTACCACCGCGCTGACCCCGCCAAGATCGGTGCCGCCGATCGTCAGCCGGTCGATCCGCACCCGCGCGGCCATGCCCTGCCCCGCTGCGGTCTGCACGATCGGCTGGAAATCTGCGCCTGCCAGGTCGATGCCCAGCCGCTGCGCCTCGTCTTCGCTGATCGCGACGGTATCGGCGCCGGTATCGACCAGAAACCGCGCATCCTGGCCGTTGACTTGCGCATCGAGGTGAAACTGGCCGCTGCCATCGCGCGCGATCGCGATCGGCTCGCCCGGCCCCGTTTTTGCGGCAACCGCAGCCGGTTTCGGTGCGGGTGCATCGTAAGCCCACGGATTCGTCGAATGGTGAGTCGGCTCGGCGACAAGATCGGCCGCACGTGGTGCCCGCTGCGCCAGAATCCCGGCAATCGAAAGCATCGAAATGATCGCGCCGAGGGTAAGCTTCAACAGCCGGTACATGACGTGAGAGGTTAACCGGCAAAGGTTAGCGCATCGCCAACGCGCATTCAGTCCTGGGTCGACTATTCGGCGGCTTCGGTCACCTGGCCGGCATCGTTCATCGCGGCTTCGATCTCGGCGGCCTTTTTCTCGACCAGTTCGACCACATGATCGAGCATCGCCGCGCTTTCGACATGGTGAGAGGTTAGCCCCGAGAGATAGACCATGTGCTTGCCGTTGCCGCCGCCGGTAATACCGATGTCGGTTTCGCGCGCTTCGCCGGGACCGTTGACCACACAGCCCAGCACCGAGAGCGACAGCGGGGTCTTGATGTGGCTGAGCCGGCTTTCGAGCGCTTCGACCGTGCGAATCACGTCGAAGCCCTGCCGTGCGCAGCTCGGGCACGAAACCACGCGCACGCCGCGCGTGCGCAGGCCAAGCGACTTGAGGATCTCGAACCCGACGCGCACTTCTTCCTCGGGCTCGGCCGAAAGCGATACGCGGATCGTGTCGCCGATCCCTGCCCACAGCATGTTGCCGATGCCGATCGCCGATTTGACCGTGCCGCCGATCAGCCCGCCGGCTTCGGTGATCCCCAAGTGCAGCGGGCAGTCGACCGCGTCTGCCAGTTGCATGTAGGCTGCCACCGCGAGGAACACGTCGCTGGCCTTCACCGCCACCTTGTATTCGTGAAAATCGTGATCCTGCAACAGCTTGATATGATCGAGAGCGGATTCAACCAGCGCTTCGGGGCACGGTTCACCGTACTTTTCGAGCAGGTCCTTCTCGAGGCTGCCCGCGTTCACCCCGATGCGGATCGCGCAGCCGTTGGCCTTGGCCGCGCGCACGACTTCGGCCACGCGTTCGGACGATCCGATGTTGCCCGGGTTGATTCGCAGGCAAGCCGCGCCCGCATCCGCCGCTTCGAGCGCGCGCTTGTAGTGGAAATGGATATCCGCGATCAGCGGCACGCGTGACGCGCGCACGATCTGGCGCAGCGCCGTGGTGCTTTCCACATCCGGGCACGAAACGCGGATCAGATCGGCGCCCGCATCCTCGCAGCGGCGGATCTGGTCGATCGTCGCCTTCGCGTCGGACGTGAGCGTGTTGGTCATGGTCTGCACCGTGATCGGCGCATCGCCACCCACAGGAACACGACCGACCATGATCTGGCGGCTTTGACGGCGCGCGATATCGCGCCACGGACGGATCGATGACATACCCGCGCCTATACCCGCGGAGCGCCGCCAGCGCAAAGGTTGGTTGCACGGGAAGCGCCTAACGCGGCCTTTACCAATCCGCGCTAGCGTGGCCGTCCGCATTCCGGAGCCGCCGACGCATGGACCACCCCCTCACCCGCCAGATTGACCGCCACCGTGTGCTACGGCGCAAGCTGGCCGTTCTTGCTTTTTGCGCACTGCTGGCAATCCCCGCCGGATTGGCTTTCGCCCAACAAGGCGGTGGCGCACCCTTCACCGTCACCGAAACCGGCCAGGGCTTTGGCCGGCTGCAGGATGCGGTGGGCGCAATCGGCGCGGGGCAAGGCACGATCCGCATTGCATCGGGCAGCTACCACGAATGCGCGGTGCAGACCGCGGGATCGGTGACTTACACCGCCGCCGAGCCGGGCAAGGCGATTCTTGCCGGCACCGCCTGCGAAGGCAAGGCCGGGCTGGTGCTGCGCGGTGAGGCTGCAAAAATCGACGGGCTGATCTTCGAACGTTTCGGCGTGCCCGACGGCAACGGCGCGGGCATCCGGCTGGAAAAGGGTGATCTCACGGTTCGCCAATCGTGGTTCCGTGACAGCGAGGAAGGCATCCTCACCGCCGACGATCCGGCACACACGATCACCATCGACCAATCGACCTTCAGCCGCCTGGGCCGCTGCGACCGTGGGCTATCCTGCGCGCATTCGCTCTACACCGGCGATTATGGCATGCTCACTGTGACGCGCAGCCGCTTCGAGGCGGGGCGCGGCGGACATTACGTCAAAAGCCGCGCGGGTCGCGTCGCGATCAGCGATTCGAGCTTCGATGATTCGAAGGGCCGCACAACCAACTACATGATCGACCTGCCCGCCGGCGCCACCGGCACGATCCGCGGCAACTGGTTCGTGCAAGGCGAGGACAAGGAAAACTACAGCTGCTTCATCGCGATCGCGGCGGAAGCACGCCAGCACAGCTCCGACGGGCTGGCGATCAGCGGCAACGACGCGCGCTTCGCCCCAGGGGTAAGCCGCTCGAGCGTGTTCGTGGCCGATTGGGTGGGCGATCGGCTGGCGATTGGCGAAAATGCGCTCGGGCGCGGGTTGAGCAAGTTCGAACGGCGGTAAGCTCCGCTAAAGCAAGTGCCCCGAACGATCGCGCTTGGTCGCCAGATAGCGTTCGTTGTGCGCGTTCGCACCTGGCGCATGCGGCACGCGTTCCAGCACCTTGACACCAACCGCCTCCAGCGCCGCGACTTTGGCGGGATTGTTGGTCATCAGCCGGATCGCACGCACGCCGAGCAAGTCGAGCATCCGTGCCGCTACCGGAAAATCGCGCGATTCGTTGGGCAGTCCCAGCCGTTCGTTGGCCTCGACCGTATCGAAGCCCTGGTCCTGCAGTTCGTAGGCGCGCAGCTTGTTGATCAGACCGATCCCGCGGCCTTCCTGCCGCAGATACAACAAAAGCCCCCACCCCCCGGCGCGCGCTTCCTCGGCCATCGCTGCCAGCGCCGCGTCGAGCTGCGGGCCGCAATCGCACTTGAGGCTGCCGAGCACGTCGCCGGTCAGGCATTCGCTGTGGAGTCGCATCAAGGGCGCGCGATCGCCGCGCTGCGCGCCGATCACCAAGGCCACGTGCTCGCGCAGATCGTCGCGCGCGCGGAAGGCGACGATTTCCGCCTCGGCGAGCGCCGCCACCGGCAGTCGCGCGCGAGCCTGGATCGTGATGCGCGACGGGTCGGCAAAGGCCGCGAGATCGGCGGTATCGACGCTAACGGCCGGGTCGGCACCCTTCATGACAAGGTACGCCGGCAGGATTCCCGCCAACCGCGCCAGTTCCATCGCCGCCACCGCCGCATCGTGCGCATCGAGGTGATCGGCGCGGAATGGTCCGCTCAGCGGATGCGACAGATCGAGCGCCGGATCGGCGAGTTCACGCGCCAGCGCCAACGTGAACGGCTCGGCGCCGTGGATCAACACCGGTTCGTGCGGCGTGGCCGCCTCGCGCTGGTTGGCCAGCTTGAGCGTGGCTGCGCGGGCCGCCGAAATCAGCAGGCAATGCGCAGTGACGCCGGGTTCGGAGTAGCCGGTTTCTGCCGGAAGCAGGTCAAGCGCGCCATCGCTGCCGGTGAGGCGAATCGCCCAGCCGTGGCGCAAGGCATCAAGCGCCTGCGCCACCGCGCGCGGGTTCGCATCGCCGGCTCCCTCGTTCACAGATCGAACTCGGTAATCAGCGGAATATGGTCCGAAGGCTGGTCCCAGCGCCGGGTTTCCTCGACCATTCGGTGCCCGCGCGATTGCGCCGCCAGTTCGGGCGAGGCCCACATGTGATCGAGCCGGCGGCCCTGATCCTTCTCGCGCCAGTACGAGCGATAGCTCCACCACGAATAGTTCCGTTCAGGGGCCGGGATGTGCTTGCGACCGAGATCGACCCAGCCGTGTGCATCGCGCAATTGAGCCAAAGTCTCGACTTCGATCGGTGTGTGGCTGACGACCTTGAGCAGCGCCTTGTGGTTGTAGACATCGCATTCGAGCGGGGCGACGTTGAAATCACCGACCAGCAGCGTGGGGCGGTCGATCGCATCGGCCCAGCGGGTCATCCGGCCCAGAAAATCAAGCTTCTGGCCGAATTTCGCGTTCACCTCGCGATCGGGCAGATCACCGCCGGCGGGGATGTAGACGTTCTCGATCACCAGATCGTGGTTGTCCAGTTTCACTCCGACATGCCGCGCTTCGCCGTTGTCCTGCCAGTCGTGACGGCTGATCTCGTGCATCGGCAGGCGGCTGACCGTGGCGACGCCATGATAGCCCTTCTGCCCGTGAACGACGCGATGCGTATAGCCGAGCGCTTCGAACACATCATGCGGGAACGTCGCTTCCTGCGTCTTGATCTCTTGCAGGCACAGCACGTCGGGCGCCTGTTCGGTCAGGAAACGCACGACCTGATCGGCGCGCAGGCGGACCGAATTGATGTTCCAGGTGGCGACAGAAACTTTGGGGGAGACCATGACGGGCACTTAGGCGGCAGCCAGGCTGACGGCAAGGCGCAAGCCGGTCGCAAGGGGCTTGCAAGCGGACTGCACCATGTCTGGGAAGAAAAAACCCCCACCCCGGGGGGCAGGTGGGGCGGGGGTTCGTTCTGTGCGTTCGTCACGCATGACAGGCGGTCGTTTTCGCGAGGGGGGCAACAGGGGGGAAACCCGCCTCGTGCCGCCGTGTCGAGAGATGATCTAGGCCCTGCCCGCTTGCTGCCGGATGAACGATCGCGCCAGTATTGTCGCGATTTGTCGCATGGATCGAACACACCGCGGTTGAGGCGGTCACCACCAGCGACGAGCCGCTATAGCCCGTTCATTTCCGCGTGGTGGCACCGCGCGGATCGTTGAAGCGGAACATGTTCTCGGGCACCGCGATGCCGTATTGCTGATGGCTCAGCCGCACCATCGTTTCGCGGTTCTGCGCATCGAGCGCCACCCACGAATCGAGCCGCATCCCGCCGGGTGCGGCGCCGTCGCGGATGAAGATCATCGTGATCGTGCCGTATTCGGGATGGCGCGGGTCTTTCGCGGCCACGCTGGTCACGTCCGCGTGCCCGGTCGGCACCAGACGGGCAAACCGTGCCACGTCGCGGTTGGGATCGAGCAATGCGCCAAGCGGGCTGTTCTTGATCGGCCAGCGCTGGACCTGGCGCACTTCGTAATCGACCACCGTCAGCGCCGAGCCATCGCCGACGATCAGCATCGGCACGCTCTTTTCATACTGGAAGCGGATGCGGCCGGGCCGTTTCAGGGTCAGCACGCCGGTGACGCGCTGCCCGCGCGCGTCGCTTTGGACGAAGTCGGCGCGCATCGTGGAGATGGCGCGCAAAGCAGCAACCGCCCGTTCGATCTCGGGTGATGCCGCCGCAGCAGGTGCCGGTTGCGGCGCAGCTTGCAGCGCCGAGGCGCCAACGAGCGCAACAAGGCCCGCAGTCATCACGGCGCGGGCCTTTAGAGATGTTTTCGAGAAGATCGTGTTCATGCAATAGCCCTTCGCTAGTCGGGCTTGAACTCGCGCTGAACCTCGCCAGTTCCCAGCAAGGGTGCCCGACGCGAAAAGGCGCCGGGACCGCGCTTACTTGATCTTGGCTTCCTTGAACTCGACGTGCTTGCGCACGACGGGATCATACTTGCGGAAGCTCATCTTCTCGGTCGTGTTGCGCGGGTTCTTCTTCGTCACGTAGAAGAAGCCGGTGCCTTCGCTCGACACGAGGCGGATCTTGACGGTGGTCGGCTTGGCCATTGTGCGTTCCTGGATGAAATAACAGCCCGGCACGCGTGAGCGCTCGGGAACAAGGCGCGCCCACTGACGCAATGCCCTGCAAAAGTCAAGGCGGTGGGCGGGCGCTGCGAGATCATTTTGCGGGTTCCGTCAGTCCTGCTATGAAGTTGCAAAGGAAACCATGATCGAACTGTCCGCCACCCCACCCGAAACTTTGGCTGCCGAACCGCTCGCCGATGCTTCGGCCGACTTCGCGCGCCTGCCTGACTTGCCGGCCGACGTATTCACTGCCCCGCTCAAGCGCCCGGCGCATGTCGGCGAGAACTGGATCGAACCGCACCAGGCCGAATACGGCGCCACCGATCACGCGATCTGGAACGACCTCTACGCGCGGCAGATGGACCTCCTGCCCGGACGCGCTTCCTCGGCATTCCTGGCAGGACTGGACAAACTCGATCTTGCGGCCGGCGGCGTGCCCGAATTCGGCGCGCTGTCCGAGCGGCTGGACGCGCTGACCGGCTGGACGATCGTGCCGGTGCCGATGCTGATTCCCGATCACGTGTTCTTCTGGCACCTCGCCAACCGGCGCTTTCCGGCAGGCAACTTCATTCGCACGCGCGCAACCTTCGACTACATCGAGCAGCCCGACGTGTTCCACGACGTGTTCGGCCACGTGCCGATGCTGACCGACCCGACTTACGCCGACTACATGCAGGAATACGGCCGCGCTGGATGGAAGGCGATGCGTTACAACCGCTTGAAAGCCTTGGGCGCGCTTTACTGGTACACGGTGGAATTCGGCTTGGTGATGGAAGCCGGCGAGGTGCGCGCTTACGGCGCCGGCATCCTGAGCGGCCCGAGCGAGGTGGTCTACGCGCTGACCAGCCCGTCGCCCAACCGGATCATGCTCAACGTCGACCGGGTGATGCGGACCGACTACGTGATCGACGACCTGCAACCGACGTACTTCGTGATCGAATCGTTCCGTGACCTCTACCACCAGACGGTCGAGCGCGATTTCGACCGGCTGTATCGCTCGCTCGGGCCGGGGTTCACTTATGCCAACACCGCGGTGATCGACGTCGACAACGTGGTAACGCGCGGCACGCTGGAATACCACTTGCGCGGCGGGCGCGGATCGGGTGCTTCGCCGGCTTGATGGAATTCGGCGCCTCGGGCATTTCTGCCGAGTCGCGGGAGTTTAGTTGATAAAACACATGCACAGGCATGCGTTTGCCCATGGGGTTCAGCGGGGTTCACGGTAGAAAGAGCCGGCGCCGGGTATAGCAAGCTTTGGCGATGTAGGAAAATGGCTGGCGCGGTAGACATACAGGCTTGCGATCAACACTATTTGAGTGCGAGCAATTTATTTCGCTTCTTTTCGCGTCCAAAGTGCAGTCGAAGTTCTGGATATGCCAAAATCCGCGCTCACTCCCAGAAGGTGCATTTTTTGCGGTTCTCGTAAAAATATTACGAGGGAGCACGTCGTCCCTAACTGGCTTCGCAAAGTTATACCGCGGCTCCACGAGACACATGTCCAATCTGGATTTCGAACTGCTAGCCAAGGCTGTACGCTTTACGTTCAACCTTTGTGGTCTGTCAGAAATGGAAATATAGGAAATAAAACGCTTTTCATGGTTTGCGCTGATTGCAACGGAGACTGAATGCGCAATTTGCAGGATGAGCTCAAGCCATTGCTAGTCCCTTTGATTGAGGGCGAATGGCACGACCTAAATGCAGCGTTGGCAGATCGCATCTCCGCTTGGATGGCAATGACTGCGACTGTCATCGCAATGAGTGTACGCGACACGCTTGGTGTAACGAGAGCTGAGCGAAAATTCATTTACGAAAATCACCAAGCCCCTGAAAACTGGTCGATATGGATCGGGCGTGGCTCAGGATTTGACGACATAACCTATTCGAACCGAGTAGGCGTCATCACCGAAGTGCCTGCCCGTGAGATTGAGTCATTTGAGCTGCTGCCGGTCTCATGGACACCGAGTTAAGGTGTTTTTGGGACCGGAGGATGTAAATGCAACGACGGAAGTTCAGCCGAGAGTTCAAGCTTGAGGCGGTGAAGTTGGTCCGCGATCGGGGCGTGGCGGTGGCACA
>NZ_JANXWG010000085.1 GCF_025351285.1 Novosphingobium sp. | reverse complement strand
GAAGGCCCGCTCAGCCAGGGCATCCCGGCGTTCGGCGATTCGATCGGCGGAATGTTCATCGCCGGCGGCATTTCAGCCGCGCTGTTCCACCGCGAACGCAGCGGCGAAGCGGTTGAACTCGACGTTTCGCTGATGAGCGCGGCGTGGTGGGCTTCGGGCGCGTCGATCTCGCAAGTCATGGAAACCGGCATCGGCACGCGCAACACCATGCCCACATCGGGCGGTTCGGCGCGCAACCCGTTCATGGGCAATTTCCGCACCATCGATGGCGGCACGATCAACTTGTGTATGGTCAGCCCCACCGGACTCATCCGCGATACGTTCGAGAAAGTGGGCGCGCCCGAGGCCGCCGACGATCCGCGCTTCAAGGACGTGCTGTCGCTGATCGAAAACGCCGGCGCGGCCAGCGACATCCTGGTCAAGGCTTTCGCCTCCAAGCCGTTCGCTTACTGGCGTTCGCACCTGAAGTCGATGAAAGGCCAATGGGCGCCGGTCCAGAGCTTCGAGGACCTGCTTACCGACGAACAGGCGCTGGCCAACGACATGATCATCGAAGTCGAAGGCGCCGACGGCGGCAAGCCATTGCGGCTGGTACGCGGGCCAGTGCAATTCGATCACGCGCCGCTCGAAACCACGCGCTCGCCGCAGGCCAGCGAGCACACCGAGATCGTGCTGATGGAACTCGGGCTTGAATGGGACCGGATCGAGGCCCTAAAAGCCAGCGGCGCGATTGCCTGATGGCGGCCAGCACGAGGATCGAACGATGAAGCCCGGAACCAAGCTCAAGAGCGCAGTGTGCAACACCGAAGTGATGGTGATCCGCAGCGGTGACGGGCAGATCGAATGCGGCGGCGCACCGATGGCGGAGGCCAAGGCCGAAGGCGCGGGCGAACCTGCCGCCGATCACGCCAGTGGCACGCTGATGGGCAAGCGCTATGTCGACGCCGCCGGCACGGTCGAACTGCTGTGCATCAAACCGGGCAAGGGTTCGCTGTCGCTGGGCGGCGTGGCGTTGACGGTCAAAGACGCCAAGTCCCTGCCCGCCTCGGATTGAGCCGGCTGTGAACATCGCCCTGTTTCTTGAAATGGCCGCCGAGGCCGCGCCCGACCGGGTGGGGCTGATCTGCGACGGCAAGCGCTGGACTTATGCCGAACTGCTGACCGGAGCACGCGGCGCGTTCGAACTGATCGAGCAATCGGGCGCTTCTCACGTGGCACTGCTCGACGAATCGAGCGAGGCGGCGGTATTTGCGCTGTTCGGCGCGGCGTTGGCCGGGGTGCCGTACTGCCCGCTCAATTATCGGTTGGCCGATGCCGACTTGTCCGCATTGCTCGCGCGCATCGCGCCCGCGCTGGTGGTGGGCGACGAGGAGCGTGTTGCGAGGATCGCGGGGGATCAGGGCCACACCGTCCACGCCCGCGAACTGTTCACGTTGTCGGCGCAGGAAATGGTGCCAGAGGGCGAGGACCGCGAGTACGATCCGGGTGACGGCATCGCCATCCAGCTCTTCACCAGCGGCACCACCGCCGCGCCCAAGGCGGCGATCCTGCGCCACGCCAATCTGGTTTCGTACATCCTCGGCACGGTCGAATTCGCCTCGGCGGAGGAGGACGACGCCGCACTGATGGTCGTGCCGCCTTATCACATCGCCGGAATTTCGGCGCTGCTGTCGTCGATCTACGCGCAACGCAAGATCGTGATGCTGCCCGCCTTCACCCCCGAAGCGTGGATCGCGCTGGTCGATCGCGAGCGCGTGACCAACGCCTTCGTGGTGCCGACCATGCTCGCGCGGATCGTCGAAACGCTCAAGACCGGCGCGGCGGCCAATGTCGAAACGTTGCGCGCGATCGCCTACGGCGGCGGCAAGATGCCCGCCGAAGTGATCCGTGACGCACTCGCCCGCTTCCCCCACGCCGCCTTCACCAACGCCTATGGCCTGACCGAAACCAGCAGCACGATCGCGCTGCTCGGCCCCGAGGAGCACCGTGCGGCGCTCGCCTCGGACGAACCGCACATCCAGGCACGGCTGACCTCGCTCGGCAAACCGATCCCCACCGTCGAAATCGAAATCCGCGACGAAGACGGCAAAGCGCTGCCCCCCGGCGAAGCGGGCGAAATCTACGTCCGCGGCGACCAGGTGTCGGGCGAATACAAGGAAAAGAGCGCGCTCGACGCCCAGGGCTGGTTCCCGACGCGCGACGCCGGCTGGATGGACGAGGACGGCTACCTTTACCTCTCGGGCCGCGCCGACGATGTGATCGTGCGCGGGGGCGAGAACATGTCGCCCGGCGAAATCGAGGACGTTTTGCTGAGCCATCCCGCCATCGCCGATGCCTGCGCGGTGGCGGTGCCCTCGGTCGAATGGGGCGAAGCAGTCGGCATCGCGGTGGTCTGCCGCGAAGGGCACGCCACGCCCGCCGAGGCCGAATTGAAAGACCTGATCCGCGCGCGCCTGCGCTCCAGCCGCGTGCCCGAAGCGGTGCACGTGTGCGACGCGCTGCCCTACAACGAGATGGGCAAGCTGCTCCGCCGCGAGGTGCGCAAGCTGTTCGTGCGCTGACTTGGCCCCCGGAACTGCCAGACCGGTTGCCATCCCGCTGGCCGGCTGGGCGCAACGGCAGCTCGACGCGCTGGCGCTAACCACCCGCTCCCGCCCAATCGCCGAATTGTCCGCCGCCGCGCTTTTGGGCGAGCGGGCTGCGCTGAACGGGTTCACAGTGCCCGGCGCGGTCTCGGCAGGCGGCGGCTGCCGGCTTTACCCGACCCGCGACGGCGCACTCGCGCTCGCGCTGCCCCGCGCTGATGACCGCGCGCTGCTGCCCGCGCTGTTCGGCGATCCGGCCGCCGAGCACGACGATGAGGCGCAACTTGCCGCCCGCATCGCGCGGGCCCGCGCGCACGATCTCGTGCCGGTCGGCCGCTTGCTCGGCCTGCCGATCGCGCGGCTGAACGAACGCGCGGCGAGTCCCGCAGCCAGCTTGGCCACCATCGGCCTGCCCGCAGAAAACGTCAGCGACCAGCCGCTGGTGATCGACTTGTCCGCGCTGTGGGCCGGCCCGCTCGCCGCGCGACTGCTGGGGCTGGCAGGCGCCAACGTGGTCAAGGTCGAGAGCCTGTCGCGCCCCGACGCGATGCGCGAGGGCGATGCCGCGCTCTACGCCCGGCTTAACGACGGCAAGGCCAGCGTCGCGCTCAATTTGCGCAAGCCCGACGGCCGCAACGCCCTGATCGCCCTTATCCGCCGCGCGCGCGTGGTCATCGAGGCCGCCCGCCCGCGCGCGCTGGCGCAACTGGGCGTCGACGCCGATGCGCTGGTCCGCGAAGTGCCCGGCCTGGCGTGGATCACGATCACCGGCCACGGCACCCGCGGCGACGCCGGCAACTGGATCGGCCTCGGCGATGATTGCGGCGTGGCCGGCGGACTTTCGGGCGCTCTGCTGCGCGCGACCGGCACACTCGGCTTCGTCGGCGATGCCATGGCCGATCCACTGACCGGCATCGTCGCCGCGAACCAGGCTGCCACCATGCTGGCGCGCGGACACGCCGGCCGCATGGTCGTTTCGATGAGCGGTGTGGTCCGATCCGCGCTTGCCGCCGAACGCCGGCGCGATCCGCTGGCGTTGACGCAAGCCTTGCGCGATTGGGCAGCGGCGCGCGGCCAGCCATTCGGGGCCGCGCCGTGCTGATCCGCAATGCCGAGGTCTGGCGTATCGGCTACGCCGACGTGCGGCTGGCGGGACCGCGTATTGCCGAAGTCGGCCGCCTCACCCCTCGCCCCGGCGAAACCGTGTTCGACGCGCACGGCGGCGCGCTGCTGCCCGGCCTGCACGATCACCACATTCACCTCGCCGCCCTCGCCGCCGCGCAATCGTCGGTGCGCTGCGGGCCGCCCGAGGTCACCACGCCCGAGCAATTCGCCGCCGCACTCGATCGCCCCGGCAGCGGCTGGCTGCGCGCGGTCGGCTACCACGAAAGCGTGGCCGGATTGCCCGATGCGAAAGCGCTAGATGCGCTGGTGCCGCACCGTCCCTTGCGCGTGCAGCACCGATCGGGGCGGATGTGGCTGCTCAATTCGCTGGCGCTCGAACACCTGCTCGCCCGCTCCGCGCCGCCGCCGGGGCTGGAGCGCGAGGGTAGCCGCTTCATCGGGCGGCTGTTCGATGAGGATGCCTGGTTGCGCGACGCATTGAGCAGCGCGCCGCCCGATTTCGCCGAAGTGGGCGCGCAATTGGCCGAGTTCGGCGTGACCGGACTGACCGATATGTCGCCCGCAAACGACACCGCAATCGCCGACCATTTCGCGCGCGAACATGCGCTGGGACACTTGCCGCAGCGCTGCGTGTTGGCGGGGAAGCTGGCACTCGAACCCGCGCGGGGCGTCGCGGTCGGCCCGGTCAAACTCCACCTCCACGAAGCCGCGCTGCCCGACTTCGACTCGGCTGTGGCCCTCACCCGATCGGCACACGACGCAGGCCGCGCCCTGGCGGTCCACTGCACCACCGAAATCGAACTCGTGTTCACGCTCGCCGTGATCGAAGCCGCAGGAGCCATGCCGGGTGACCGGATCGAACACGCCGGTATCGCACCCGACAGCCTTGTCTCCGAGATCGCCCGGCTGGGCCTGCACGTGGTCAGCCAGCCGCATTTCATCACAGAGCGTGGTGACCGTTACTTGCGCGACGTGCCACCCGCCGACCACGCAAACCTTTACCGCTTGGCCGCTTTCGCCCGCGCCGGCGTGCTGTTGGCAGGTGGCAGCGACGCGCCGTTCGGCAGCGCCGATCCGTGGGTTGCGATGCGCGCGGCGATCAGCCGGACGACGTCCGACGGCGCGGTGATCGGGGTGGACGAGGCGCTCGATCCCGAGGCCGCACTGGCGCTTTACCTGGCCGATCCGCTCGATCTCGGCCGCGAACGCCGCATCGTGCCGGGCGGACCGGCCGACTTGTGCCTGCTGTCGCTGCCGTGGATCGAGGCACGCGAACGTCTGAATTCCGCCGATGTCCGCGCCACCTGGATCGCCGGTTCAATCGTCCACGATGCGGTCGATCAAGCCCCAGCGCAGCGCGACTTCGGCGCTGATCCGCTGGCCTGACAGCACCATCAGCGTGGTCCGCTGTCGCCCGATCCGGCGGCTGACCGAAACGCACCCGCCCGCGCCGGGAATCAGCCCCATCGCCAGTTCGGGCAACTGGAACCACGCCTTGCGACCGGCAGTCAGCGTTTGTGCAAAAGCCGCCATCTCAAGCCCTGCGCCGATGCAAGCGCCCTGCACGTGGACTGCAAGCGGCTTGCAACACCGCGCAATCGCCAGCGCGGGCAGCGTCGCCATGCGGATCGCGTGCGCGGTGGCGGGATCGCGCGTGGTGCCGAATTCGGCGAGATCGGCACCCACGCAAAACGCCTTGCCGATGCCCCGCAGTTCGATCCGCGCGATGTCGGGATCGAGCGCGGCAAGTTCGAAGCCTTCGCGCAACCCATCGCGCATCGAAACGTCGATGGAATTGCCGGCGCCGGCGCGGTCGAGCGTGATCGTCAGCCTGTCCCCGTCACGCTCCAGCAGCACCCGGCCTGGCGCATGCTGTTGGACAGGCTCGCGCGCGTCCAGCCAGCGCGCGTGTTCGGCGCTTCCCTGCAACAACCCATAGGCCAGCGATTCGGCAACCAGCGCTTCGCTCACCGGCATCGCCTGAAGCGCTGCCAGCAAGTCCATCAGGACCCCGGCTGCATCTGGTGCCCTGGCCAAGCCCTGCACAACACGTTCGCGCGTGATCGGCGCTTCGATGGGGATGGGGATTTCCTGCACCCCCAGCGCTTAGCCGCCTGCGCGCCGCACGCAAAGATCGCCGTGGCGCGCGGCACCTCGCTGGCGCCCGCGCCAACGCTGCGCCACATTCCCCCGCATACCGCCGGGGAGAACACCATGCCGCGATTGCAGGATTTGTGCGCCCAGGCACTGGCGCGCGCGCCCGACCGACCGGCTATCGCCTTCGAAGGCCACTGGCACCCATGGGGCGATTGCGCGCGGGTGGCAAACCAACTAGGCGCCGCGCTCGATTTCGCCGGGCTCGAACCCGGCGCGGCGGTGGTGCTGGTTGCGCGCAACCGCCCTGCCGCGATTGCCGCGCTGCTGGGCCTGCTGGCGCGCGGGCATTCAGTGCAGATGGTCTATCCGTTCCAGTCGGGCGAGGGCATCGCGCGCTACATCGACGGGTTCCTGCCGGCAGCGGTGGTGGCGGACGCGCAGGATTTCGCGCCCGAAGTCCGAACCGCGCTGACAACCCACGGTATCGCGGCAATCGCGCTGAACGGCATGGCCGCAGCCGCCCTGCCCGGCTTCGAGCATTCCACCAACCGCCGCCACACGCCCGGTCAACCGCGCATCGAAATCCTCACCAGCGGCACCACCGGACCGCCCAAGTCGTTCCCGATCCCGTTCGCGATGATGGAGACGCATTTCCTCGCCACCCCGTTGACCCGCGCGCAAGGGACCGATCCCGAGAGCCTGCCGCCGTTCCTGCTCTATTTCCCGCTGGGCAATATCTCCGGCGTTTATTCCACGCTGCCGACCTTGCTGCGCGGGCAGCGGGTGGAATTGCTCGAACGGTTCAGTGTCGCGGCGTGGCGTGATTACGTGGTGCGGTGGCGGCCGGTTCATTCGGGCCTTCCGCCCAGCTTCGTGCAAGCCGTGCTCGATGCCGATATCCCGCGCGAGGACCTAGCCTCGATCAAGGCGATGGGTGTGGGCGCGGCGCCGCTCGATCCCGCCGTGCAGGCGGCGTTCGAGGACAAATACGGCATCCCGATCCTCGTGTCCTACGGCGCGACCGAGTTTGCGGGGCCGGTGGCGATGATGACCGCCGATCTGCACAGCGAATTCGGCCGCGCCAAGCTCGGCACCGTGGGCCGCGCATTGCCCGGGGCGAAGCTGCGCGTGGTCGATCCGGCGACCGGCGCGGACATGCCCGCCGGCGCGGAAGGCCTGCTCGAAGTCATCAGCCCGCGCATCGGGCCCGACTGGATCAGGACATCGGACCTCGCTGTGATCGACGCCGACCATTTCCTGTTCCTGCGTGGGCGGGCCGATGGCGCGATCATGCGCGGCGGGTTCAAGGTGCTGCCCGAAACGATCGAACGCGCGCTGATATTGCATCCGGCGGTGGCCGAGGTGGGCGTAGTGGGGGCACCCGATGCGCGACTCGGGGCTGTGCCCGCGGCCGCCGTGGTGCTGCGTGGCGGCAAGGAATTGCCTTCGGTCGAAGACCTCGAAACCCATTTGCGCCGCCATGTGCTGGCCACGCACATCCCGGTTCATTGGAAAATCGTGGCCGAATTGCCCCGAACCCCATCGCTCAAGATCGACCGTACGGCGCTGAAATCCCTGTTTGCAAACGATTGAGACATCGCCCCCGCGAATTTCCGTTCGCGTCATTGTGCATTGCACAAAAAAACGAGAGGTTCTCATTTTTTGTTGACAGCCCACGCGGCTTAGTCAACACCCCTGTTCAAATAAGCGAACGGGAGATGGTTATGGCGATGATCGGAACAGGACGCGGCGAGTCCAACAAGGCCAAGATTGCGCGGCGCGTGATCGAGGTTCTCGAATTCTTCGACGAAGCCCATCCGCGCGCCACCGTCATGGACATCGTGCGCCGCTTCAACCGCCCGCAGTCGAGCACGTCCGAACTGCTGTCCAGCCTGGTCGACCTGGGCCTGCTTTACAAAGACCCCTATTCGCGGTCGTACACCCCCACCCCGCGCGCCGCAATGCTGGGCGCTTCGGTCCAACCCGACCTGGTGCGCGATGGGCGGTTGACCGGGCTGATCGATCGCCTGACCTCGCAGACCGGCCTTGCAATCGCGCTGTTCGGCATGGTCGGGCTCAACGTGCAGATCTTCAACTGGCGGCCGGGTACGCGCCCGATACGCACGGCAGGTGCCGGTTTCAGTGGCGGCCAGCTTGAGCGGCTTTCGGACTCGGCAGTCGGCTGGCTGCTGCTATCGACCATCGACCCGTCGCGCCGCGATGGCACGATCCGCCGGCTCAACGCCGAAGCCGCACCCGAACGCAAGTTCGTGCCCGCCGCGCTGGCCGCGCAATCCCAGCAATGCCGCGAAACCGGGCACGTGACCGGCGCTGCCGGATTCGGTTCGATTGCGGACATCTGCGCGGTGCTGCTGCCCGATCAACCCGCCGGCCAGCCGCTGGCGCTCGGCTTCGTGTACGAACCTGGCGATCAGATCCAGCCCGACGCGCTGCGTCGGACGCTGCTCGACGCGATTGCGCGCAACGCAGAACCTGCCGTTCCGATGTTGGTCCAAGCGGTGGCCGAAGCCCAACCGCTGTTCTGCGCCGCCTGAGCGAGGTAAAATCATGGCCGAATCCGACACCACCGAAATCGCCCAGAACGCCCGCAAGTACTGGTCCGCCGAAGGCTACACCGAAGGCGGGATGATCCGCGAGGTCGACTATGCCACGCAATCGGGCGGGCTCGATCCGATGTTCGCGGGCATCAAGATCGTCGATACCGACACGCACATCACCGAAGCGCCCGATTTGTTCACCAGCCGCGCGCCCGCCGCCTGGAAAGACCGGATGCCGCACATCAAGCGCGTCAACGGCACCGACAAGTGGTTCGTGGGTGACCGCGATTTCGGCTCGATGGGCGGCAACGTCATCCGCGCCGACAACAACAAGCTGCTCGGCCGGCTGGCGTTTCCCAAGCTGGAAGACGCGCATCCCGGCGGGCACAAGATCAAGGAACGGCTCGCCGCGATGGACGACATGGGCGTCCACGCGCAGATCGGCTTCCAGAATTCGGGCGTGACGCAGGCCGGATCGCTGATGAGCCTGGGCGATCCCGAGCTCGCGCTCAAGGTGATCGAAATCTACAACGACGCCTCCGCCGAATACCAGCAGGTATCGGGCCAGCGCATCTTCAACATGGCGCACTTGCCGTTCTGGGACCAGAAAGCGCTCGAAACAGAAGCGCGGCGCTGCTTCGACATGGGCCTGCGCGGGTTCGTGCTGCCCGATACGCCCGAACGCGTCGGCGTGCCCAGCTTCCTGTCCGATTACTGGACCCCGTTCCTGGAAATGTGCGACGCCGAAGGCATGCCGCTCAACTTCCACCTCAACGCGGCAATCGATCCCAACACACTGACCTGGGACGGTTTCGGCTTCGAACAGACGCTGTCGGTGGTCGCCACGATGTTCAGCATCGGTAACGCGGCTACGCTCGGCAACTGGATGGTTTCGGGCCGGCTCGATCGGCATCCGGGGCTGAAGATCGGGCTGATCGAATCAGGCATGGGCTGGTTGCCCTTCGCGATCGAAGCGCTCGAACACCAATTCGACGAGATGCTGCCGAGCAAGACGGGAATGCTCAAGAAGCGCCCGTGGCAGTATTTCCGCGACCATTTCTACTGCACGTTCTGGTTCGAGAAGGTCGGCCCCAAGCTGCTGCTCGAAACCATCGGCGTCGACAACGTGATGTTCGAAACCGACTTCCCGCACCCGACCTCGCTGTACCCGGGCGTGCAGGCGCACATCAAGAACGTGCTCGGCGGGTATGATCGGACGGTGCAGAAGAAGGTGCTGCAGGACAACGCGACGAAGCTGTACCGGCTGCCGTTCTAAGCAAACTTTCGGCTAAAATCCGCCTGTCCTGAGCCTGTCGAAGGACTGTCCTTCTTTGCGACCCAGCGAAGAAGAGCAGTCCTTCGGCAAGCTCAGGACGAACGGAATTTCATACCCCGCTCAAGCCACCTCGCGCTGCGCCGCCTGCGTCTGGAACATCGTCATCACGTCGCCCGACGTCACCGGCCGGCCATCAGCCAGCGGCTTCGCGCCGCCCGATGACTTGGGCGCAACGTCCACGCCCTTAGCGGCGGCACGCGCCCGGCAAGCGCCGACGGTCAGGTCCTCGCGCTTGTTGTTGGCAAAAAACTCCTCGAAGTTGAACCACTTGATCGCGTTGAGGTGGGTGACTTTGTCGACTTGCGCGTCGGTCAGGTTGCCGAGCGAGGCGCAAAGGTGCTCGGGCGCTTCGGGCCACAGCGCGTCGCTGTGCGGGTAGTCGGTTTCGAACGCGGCATTGTCTTCGCCGATCGCGTCGAGGTTCTTGAGCCCGAACTTGTCATCGATGAAGCAGTGCAGGAAGTGCCGCTTGAGCAGTTCGCTGGGTTTGATGTGATCGAAACCCGATTTCGTCCAGGCCTTGTGCCGGGCGTTCGAGAAATCGGCACGCTCCATGAAGTAGGGCACCCAACCCAGGCTGCCTTCGGAGATCGCGATGCGCAACCTTGGGTAGCGGTGCAGTTCTTCAAGCTGGAGCCAGTCCGACACGCCTTGCGAAACCGACAGCGGCATCGTCGAAATCCACGCCTCGATCGGGGTTTCCATCGAGGCATGCGGCGCCGGGTTGCCGCTGCCGATGTGGAGCGCGATCGTCAGGTCGGTATCCGCCACCGCCTTGAAGAACGGGTTCCAGTAGTCGTTGTGGACGCTGGGCAGCCCCTGGACGGTGGGGTTCTCGTTCATCTGGAGCGCGCGGAAGCCCTTCTTCGCCAGCCGGTGGATTTCGGCGACGGTGGCATCCATGTCCCAGGTCGGCAGCACGCCCAGCGGGATGAAGCGGCCCGGATATGCCATGCACCATTCGTCGTAGTGCCAGTCGTTGGCGGCCTGCATGTGGCGCAACGCGAGTTTCTTGTCGGGCGCGGTGTGGAAAGTCTGGCCGTCGAACACGATGGCGTTGCCGAAGCACATCGACGCGGCGATGCCGTCCACATCCATGTCGTTGACCCGCGCGTGGACATCCCAGCAGCCTTCGCGCAACTGGTCGAGCGAGGTCGGCTCCATGCCGTATTCCTCGAACGGGCGACCGACGACGGCGTTGAGCCCGACCGAGCCCTTCTTGCGGCCCTGATATTCCCAGTAGTTCTTGCCGTTCCTGTCGGACAGGAACTTGGGTGCGCTGGCCAGCAGATCGCCCGAGAGCTGGTTGTCGAACATCGTCGGCGGTTCGCAGATGTGGTCGTCGGTGCTGATCAGCACCATGTCGTTCATTTGCATCATTTCGATCTCCGCAAGGTCAGTGTTTCGATTGCAGGCGTTGCGTGATCGCGACCTTGCGCGAGATCAAATGCGCGGCGTGCATCGCGCCCGCGATAGGCATCAGTCGCGCGCCAGCAGCAGTGCGGCGGCCATTGGTCCGCCTCCGGAGGTCGCCACCGCCACTTTGGGTTCGCCCGGAATCTGGCGCGCGCCGCCCTGTTTGCGCAGTTGCACCACGCTTTCGAAAGCAAAGCCGAAGCCGTGCAGACGGCCCCAGCCCAATTGCCCGCCGCCGGTGTTCATCGGCAATTCGCCGTCGAGCGCGATGCGGGTGCCGCCCTCGATGAACTTGTGCCCCTCGCCCACCTCGCAGAAGCCGAGGCCCTCCAGCCAGGTGATCGGCTGGAACGCGAAGCCGTCGTAGAACTGGACGGTGTCGACGTCCCTGGCGGTGTAGTCGGTGTTCTTCCACAGGTCGCGCCCCGTCGGGTAGGCGCTCGCCCATTCGGCCTGGTCCCACGAATAGCGCTCGACCGAACCGGCGCTGGCGGCGATGCGGATCGGGGTGGCGGTCACTTCGTCGAGCGCGTCGCCGGCCGAGACGATCACCACGGTCGAACAATCGGTGAAACGGTCGCAATCGTACAGGCAGAACGGCGTCGTGATCAGCCGCGCGCCCATGTATTCGTCCATCGTCAGCGGCTTTTTCACGATCGCGCGCGGGTTCAGCGCGGCGTTGCGGTGATCGTTGATCGCCACTTGCGCGAGCTGTTCGCGCGTCATCCCGTAGCGCTTCATGTGCCGCATGGCGAACTGCGCGGTCCAGCACGCCGCCGAAAACGCGCCGAACGGCGAGACCCATTGCGAATTCCCCGAAACGCCCTCGCGCCGCTGCATCGGCGGGTATTCTTGCGGACGCGCCATCGCCGCCGCTTCGTACACCGTACGGAAGCAGATCACGTGCCGCGCCATGCCCGATCGCACGGCGGCGGCGGCATCGGCGATGGCGCCCAATTGCGCAGTCGATTCGGCAGCGCCGGTGTGCCAACGGGTCTTGAGGCCCATCACCTCGATCACCTCGTCCACGCCGACCGGCGAAAACCCGAGGAAAATCTGCATCTTGCCGGGGTAAGTCGATACGCCGTCGATCTGGTCGAGCGTCAGCCCGGCATCGGCGACCGCCTCCTTGATCGCGTCGACCGTCAGCTTGAGCGGCGACCGTGTCAGCCGCACGCCGACTTCGGACATGCCGATACCACTGATATAGGCTTCGCGCTGCACTGTCGGTCCGTGGCTCATGCCGGCACCTTCTCGAACAGCGGATACCACAGTCCGGCCTGCTCCTCGAACGTCACGCGCACCGGCTGGTCGATGTCGACCTCCTCGACCGGGCAGTTCACGATGTTGGTGGTGAGGAACACCCCCGGCGCATCGTCCAGCCGCACGCGCGCGATCACGAAGGGCACTTCCATGTCGGGCGCCCATTTCTGGTGGTTCACGGTGTAAGTGTCGATCTTCCCGGTGCCCGACACCGCGTGCGGAGCCACGTTCTCCGACTGGCAATGCCGACAGATCTCGCGCGGGGGATGGGTGAATTGCCCGCAATCTGCGCAGCGGGTTATGTTGAGCCGGCCCTCGGCCCCGCCCGTCCAGAACGCGCGGTTGTCGTTGTCCAGCCGTATCCGCGATCGTTGCCAGGCCACTTTCATCTCCCTTGTCGTTACCCTAGCGCGGCAGAGGCGGCGCGCGAAAGCCGGCGCAGGGGGTATCGCCGCCGCGATCACGGCTGCTCTGCCCAGTGGGGCGGTTGAACCCGTGCGCCGCGCTTGCGAAAGCGGATGCGAAACGAGCGGAGAGAAGCGATGGATAACGTGCTGGGATACGCGGGCAAGCGCGTGATCGTGACCGGGTGCTTCTCGGGCATGGGCGAAGCGACCGCGCGGTTGCTGCTGGACCTCGGCGCCGAAGTTCACGGGATGGACTACAAGGCGTGCGCGCTGCCGCTGGCTTCGTTCAACACAGTGGACTTGCGCGATCCGGCTTCGATCGACGCGGGTGTTGCCAACATCGGCGGCAAGATCGATGCCCTGTTCAACTGCGCCGGGCTGCCCAACGCCTTTCCTGCGATGGACGTGATGAAGGTCAACTTTCTCGGCCTGCGCCACCTTACCGAAGCGGTGCTGCCGTTGATGGGCAAAGGCGGCGCGATCGCCTCGATCGCCTCGACCGGGGGGCTCGGCTGGAGCCGGCGCGTGCCCGCCAACATGGAATTCGTGACCACCAAGGGCTGGGACGCGGGGATGGCCTGGTGCGAGGCAAACATGGACACGGTCGGCGAAGGCTATGCGTTCTCCAAGGAAAACGTGATCGTGTGGACCCAGTTCATGGGCGCGCACCTGATCAAGAAGGGCATCCGCATCAACTGCACGCTGCCTTCGCCCACGCAGACGCCGATGATGGCATCGTTCCAGGCGACCTCGGGCAAGGAGGTCATCGACGCAGCCGCCGAACCGATGGGCCGCTATTCGACCGCCACCGAACAGGCCGGCGGCCTGGTGCTGCTCAACAGCGCGCTGGCCTCGATCATCAACGGCGTGGTGCTGCCGGTCGATGGCGGGTTCATGGGCGGGCTGGCGACGGGCCAGGTCGATATTTCCAAGATGATGCGCCGCGCGGCTCCGGCAGAGGCATAAACAGCGATGAACTTCGATCTCACCGACGACCAGACCATGATGCGCGAAAGCTTCGCGCGGTTCCTCGACGAGCATAGCGCGATTGCCAAAGTGCGCGCGGCGGCGGCCGGGTCGGGCTTCGATCCCGAGTTGTGGCGCGGTTTGGCCGAATTGGGTGCATTGGCGATCCGCGTGCCCGAAGCGGCGGGCGGGCTGGGCCTTGGTCTGATCGATGCGGGCGTGCTGATGGAGGAGGCCGGGCGCACGCTCGCCGCGGGGCCGCTGGCCGAAGCGCTGGTGGCAGCGCGGTTGCTGGCCGAATTGGGTGGAGAATCGGATTTTCTCACCCGCGCGTTGGCGGGTGAAGCGGTGGTGACGCTGGCGTTCCGCGACGCGGCCGAAGAGCCAGTGCAGTGGATCGCGGGCGGCGCGGTGGCCGAGGCGGTGATTGCGCGCAAGGGCAATGCCATTGTGCTGGTTACGGTGCCCGAAGCGGCGCGGACTGCCGAGCCCAACCTCGCCTCCACCCCGCTCGCGGAGATCGACCTTGGCGCTTGTGATTCGACCGTGCTGGCCGAAGGCGACGCCGCGCTGGTCAGCTTTGCAGCGGGTATCGAGGAGTGGAAGCTGCTCACGTCCGCAGCGCTTGCCGGGCTGGGTGGCGACGCGCTCAAACTCGCCGCCGCTTATGCCTCCGAACGCAAGCAGTTCGGCCAGTTCATCGGCCAGTTCCAGGCGATCTCGCACCCGTTGGCCGATCTCGTCTGCGAAGTCGACGGCGGCAAGTTTCTGGTGTGGAAGGCGATTCGTGACATCTCGGATGGCAGCTCCGAAGCCGGCGCCGCGATCAGCATCGCGCTGTGGTGGAACGCCAATGCGGCGTCACGCGCCACCGCGCAGGCGTTGCACACCTTCGGCGGTTACGGGCTGACCACCGAATACGACGTGCACTTGTTCAACTTGCGCGCCAAGGCCTGGCCGCTGGTGTGGGGCGACCCGCAACGCCTGCTCGACGAAGCGGCGCGGCGCACTTACGCGGGCGAACAGGCATCGCTGCCCCACGCCGGCGAATGCCCGATCGACTTCGATCTGGGCGACGATGCGCGCGCGGTCACCGCCGAAATCAACGCGTTTTTCGAGGCCAATGTCACGCCCGAAATGCGCGAGAAATTCCACTATAGCTGGGAAGGCTTCAACCCCGAACTGCACAAGAAGCTGGTCGCGGCCGACCTCGTGTTCCCCGGCCTCCCCGCCGAAATGGGCACGCGCCCACGCTCGCCTTACGCCAAGATCGCAACGATGGATGCGTTCGAGGCGCAGGGCTACAACAACCCCGCCGCTGGCGTTGCGCAGATGGTTTCGCTGATCATCCATCGCTTCGGCACCGACGAATTGAAGCGCGATGTGCTGGCCAAGATCATGGCGGGCGAAGTGATCTGCAGCCTCGGCTATTCCGAACCCGGCTCGGGCTCGGACGTGTTCGCGGCGCAATGCAAGGCCACGCCCGACGGGAATGGCTGGCGGATTGACGGCACCAAGATGTTCACCAGCGGCGCCAACCTGGCGAGCTACGTGCTCATGCTGTGCCGCACCAACAGCGACGTGGCCAAGCACAAGGGGCTGACGATGTTCATCGTGCCGCTCAAGGCCGAGGGTGTGACGATCCAGCCGGTTTACACCTTCCAGGATGAACGCACCAACATCACCTTCTACGACGGCGTGCGCATTCCCGATTCGTACCGGTTGGGCGAAGTCGACGGCGGGGTGCGGACGATGAGCGCCAGCCTTGAACTCGAACATGGCGGCGGCTTTGGCAAATACATGCGCCAGATGCTGAAGGCGGGTGAGGAATTGTGCCGCGAGATCGTCAAGGACGGCAAGCCGCTGATCGAGGACGCCGGCGCGCAGGCGCGGCTGGCGCGGACGATGGCCAACGTGTGGGTGGCTGAAATGCTGACCTTCCGCGCGCAGTGGACGATTGCGGAAAAGAGGGAAAACCGCGCTTACGGGCCGATGGCGAAGATGTATTCCTCCGAAAAGTTCCTGACCGACGCGCGCGATCTGCTCGATCTGACCGCGCCGCTGTCGCTGTCGAAACGCAAGGGCGCGGCCGAGGCGATCAACACCTTCTACCGCCATGCGCAGGGCGCGACGATCTACGGCGGCACCAGCGAAGTCCACCGTTCGATGATCGCCGAACGCAACCTTGGCCTGCCGCGGACGCGGGCGTAGGAACAGCCATGACCGACGCTCCGCATCTGCTCACCGAAGAACGCCAAGGCGTGCTGATCGCCACGCTCAACCGGCCCGACAAGCTCAACGCGCTGTCGGGCGAAACGATGCAATTGTTCGACGCGGCGGTCGACCGCTTCCGCGACACGCCCGAACTGCGCGTGATGCTGATCCGCGCGAGTGGGCGGTATTTCTGTTCGGGCGCCGATTTGCGCGGGGGATCGCCCAATGCCCAGCCGCGCACCGCCAGCGGCATCCGCGAAAACCACCGCCGCGGGCTTCACGGCATGCACCGCATCTACGACGAGATGGAGCACATCGAAAAGCCGATCGTCGGTGCGATTCACGGGCCGTGCGTGGGCGGCGGGCTGGAAATGATGCTGAGTTGCGATTTCCGGCTGGCCGCGACTGGCGCCAGCTTCGCCTTTCCCGAGGGATTGTTCGGCGTGCTGCCGGCCTCGAACGGGGTCAGCCGCCTCACCCGTATCTGCGGCCCGCACTGGGCGCGTTGGCTGATCATGGCCAACAAGAAGGCCGATGCCGAGCGCGCGTTGGTGATGGGCCTGGTCCACGACGTGCTGCCCGACGATGGCTTCGACGATGCCGCGTTCGAATTCTGCCTGCACCTGGCGCGCAACAATGCCGAACAGATGGGCGCGGCCAAAGTGGCTATTGAAATGGCCAGCGAACTGGGCCGCGATCAGGCGCGCAATGTCGAGCGGATGGCCAATTCAGCGCTGATGCTGAACCCGGAATATCTGGCCAATATCGAACGTTATGTGGCGAAGTTGGGGAAGAAAGTCAGCTAGGCAGGCGTGTCCTGCGCCGCGCGCACCCGCCGCTCGTCCGCGATCGCCAGCGCCAGCACGCGCGCCTGCTGTTCCAGCGTTGCTCCGCGAAAGCGCGGGCGGTTCGTTGTCGGGAAAGTGGCCTGCAAATCCTGATCGGTCGCGATCGTCACCACGCGTTCGAGCCCGGTGAACAGCACGCTCGCCAGATCGTATTCGGTGCCGGTGTCGCGGCTGGCCGGAGCATCCATCTGCCGGCCGAGCAGGTTGATCACCCCCCGCGCCATCGCAATGCGGTGCTGGGACATGCGCGTATCCCGCTGGTCGGCCATGGCGTTGCGCAAGTGTAGCAGGCGCGAATGTTCGCGCCAGAAGCCATGGAACGCCTGCACGAACATCAACGCGCATTCGCCCAGCGCATCGTCGTTCCAGCGCTGCCGCACCAATCGTACGTAGGCATCTTCGGATGACGCCATCACCGGTTCGAGCAGCGCCAGCACCAGCTCGCCCTGGTCCTTGAAATAGACGTAAAGCGAGGTCATCCCCAACGATGCCTGCCGCGCCACCGCGCTTAGCGTCAGCGGTTGCGGCGGATCGGCGGCGAGCAGATCACGCGTGGCCGCCAGGATCCGTTCGCGCGTAAGCAGGCCCTTGCGGCCGAGCTTCTGGCCGACCTGGTTGCGTTCGGCCTCCACAGGCAACGGCGCGATCGCGCGAACCCGCGCTCCCGTTTCCAACCGTGCCTGCGTTACTGCCATGAACTTCCCTTATGTGCGCCAGGCAATGAGCTTGGTTTCGAGGAATTCCTCGATCCCTTCAAGCCCCCATTCGCGGCCGACGCCACTGGCCTTGTAACCGCCAAAAGGCAAGTCTCCGGCGATACACATCCCGCCGTTGACGCTGATCGAGCCACTGCGGATGCGCTTGGCCACCGCCATCGCACGATCGAGATCGCCAGAACTGACCCCGCCCGAAAGGCCGTATTCGCTTTCGTTGGCGATCCGGACCGCGTCGTCATCGTCCTCGAACGGGATCACCACCAGCACCGGGCCGAAGATTTCCTCCTGCGCAATCCGCATCGTGTTGGTCACGTCGACGAAGCAGGTCGGTTCGATGAAGAAGCCTTCCGCCCCCCCTGCAGGAGTTTTATCAGGCCGCGTCTTGCCACCGGCGAGCAGCGTTGCGCCTTCGGCCTGGCCCAGTTCGATGTACGACATCACCCGGTCCTGCTGCCGCTTGGAAATCACGGGCCCCATGATGTGCGCGGGATTTTCGAACACGCCCCAGTTGTCGCCAAAGCTGGCATAGGAATGCTTGAGGATCGCCTTGGCTTCTTCATAGCGGCTGCGCGGCACCAGCAACCGGCTTTGTACGGCACACCCCTGCCCGGCGTGGAACACCAGCATCGTGCTGGCCACTTCCATCGCGAAATTGGGCGCATCGTCGAGCACGATCTTGGCCGACTTGCCGCCCAGTTCCAGGAACACGCGCTTCAGCGTTGCGGCGCCCTGCTCCATGATCCGCTTGCCCACGCCGGTCGAACCGGTGAACGAGATCAGATCCACGCGCGGATCGTGGACCAGCATTTCGCCCGCCAAGGCCGGGTCCGATCCGAACACCACTTGTAGCACCCCCGCCGGGAATCCGGCCTCGATCGCCAGTTCGCCGAATATCGCGCCCATGCCCGGCGTGTTCGGCGCGGGCTTGAGGATTACGGTGCAGCCCGCCAGCAGCGCCGCCACGACTTTGCCGACATTCACGTAAAGCGGCACGTTCCACGGTGTGATCGCAGCGACCACGCCCACCGCCTCGTAAACCGCCTTGCGCTGCGACACGAAGCCATAGCCTTCGCGCCCGCCGTAGTCCTTTTCCCAGGCGATGCCGGGGAACACCTTGAGGTAATCGTCCCAGCCAGCCAGCGCCATGTCGACATGCGCGCGGCTCACCGCGCCCAGCGCCGCGCCGGCTTCGACTTGCGCCAGTTCGCCCAATCGCGCGCGGTTATCCTCGAACAATTCGCGCAATTTCGTGACGAGTTCGACGCGCTTGGCCACGTTGGTCGACCAGTCGGTGGTATCGAACGCGCGGCGCGCGGCGGCGATCGCGGCATCGACATCGGCCGCACCGGCATCGGCGGCCTGGCCCACCGGCGCACCCGTCCACGGGCCGATCACATCGTAAGTCTTGCCGCCTGTCGCCGGGCGCAGCGCGCCGTCGATGGTCAGCAGCGCGTCTGGAAGGTGAGTCATCGCGGGGTCTTTCGTCCTAGTGTTCGATTTCAGGCGAGCCGTCGGCGCGCGCTCAGCGCGACCATGCCGATGTGCAGGTCGGGCGGGGTGTCGAGCACCGCACGGAACGCGTCGGTCACCGAATTGTAGTGCGACACCCCGCGATCACGGACGTTGATGCCGACTTTGGCGGTCTCGAGCGCAAACTGCTGCGCCACGTCGGCCGGCCATCCCGAGCCGGTCTTGGTCTCGTCGTACATCTGCCCCGCGCGCACCACGGTGACGCGCACGCCTTCTGCATCGAGTTCGCGGGCCCACATGTCGGATATCAGTTCGAGCGCGTGCTTGGTCCCGGCATAAAGCCACAGCATCGGCATCTTCACCGATGCGCTCTCGCTGGTCACGTTGATGATGTGCCCGCCCGGAGCACCCTGGTGCGCGCGCAGCAGCGGCAGCGCGTAATGCGCGCACAGGATCGGGCCAGACAAATTGGTGCCGACCAGCGTTTCGATCTGATCGGGCCGCACATCGGCCAGTTTGAACGGTTCGAACACCCCGGCGTTGTTGATCAACACGTCGATATGCGGGTGCCGCGCGGCGATGGTCGCGAAGGCGGCTTCGACCGATGCGGCATCGGTCACGTCGCACTGCACCGCGAAATGGGGTCCGCCGATCTCAGCGGCCACGGCCTCGATCTTCGACGCCGTACGCCCGAGCAGGATCACGGTTTCGCCATCGGCAGCGAACCGCCGCGCGAGCGCGCGCCCCAGTCCGTCGCCGGCCCCGGTGATGGCGATGATCTTGCCCAAGTGCGCGTGCTCCCTCGTGGTTTGCCGCCTTGTAAGCGGCATCCCGCCCGCTGCACAGCGGGCGTCAAGCTACTATCGCGCGCGCGATGGGTTACTTCGCGTTCGCGGGATAATCGGCCGGGTAAGCGCCTATATCGCCGGCATAAGCGATCCCGCCCGACCATGCCGCGCCGCTGATCTTGCCGAAGTAGTGTACCGTGCGCGCGGTCGATCCGGACGAGGAACGCGGCGCCATCGCGATTCCGCTCGGGCTAACGCCTCGCGCGCGCGCGCTGAAATCGCGGATCGTGAAGTTCAGGTGATCGGTCTGCTGCGCGCACATCACGATGTCGCTGCCCGGGCAGTAGTGGCGCGGCGCGATCTGAAGTGCGGAAAGCCGACCGCGCTTCATCGCCACATGGCCCGGCACCGCGCTGACTTCGGGCATGTGCACATCATCGTACCACGCGTGATATTCCGCCTCGCGCCCGGCGATGAAGTTGGCGAGGATGATCGAAATGCCCGAAAGCGGCTGGTCCGCCTGGTGGTTGGCGCTCGAAACCCAGTCCGATCGCATCGCGTAAGTGAATATCCGCTCACTCTCGGACGCGGTTTCGGTCAGCCCGGCATCGCGTGCTTCGGCCAGCAGCGGGCCGAGCGCCGGTAAGTCGATCTCGGGCGCCGCATAATCGAATTCGTACACGCTCATGAACCGCCACGGCTGCGGAATGTCCGCCATGACCTGCTCCGGGGTCACCTCGAAGCGGTCGGCGCTGCGAAACCCGCGCAGCCGCGCCAGATCCGCACGATGCGGCCCATCGAACCACCCGGCGTAGTCCACTTCACGCCCGGCTAGGACGTTGTGCAAATGGATCGTCGTATGCTGGCTCATGCAGCGCTCCTGATATCGGATCGGCGCTGACCTTCGCCTACTCCGGATGTACGTCTGGTTTGCTGAACATCGGTGGTGGTTTCTTGACCACGAACGTCAGCGGCACCACCAGCAGCACGACCCACGCCATCATCTTGAAATTGTCGAGATAGGCAATCATCGCCGCCTGGCGCGACACCTCGCCGTCGAGCATCTGCAGCGCCGCAGTGCCCACTTCCCCCAGCATTGCCGCGCTCGACGCCGGGTCCATCGCCGGGACGTTGAATGAGGTGATGCTCGATCCGACGTCCTGGTGGCTGGTCTGCATGTTGGTGCTGAGCTGCGCGACGATGGCGGAAATGCCGAAGCTCGACCCCAGGTTGCGGAACAGAGTCATCAGCGTGGTGCCGTCGGTGCGGTAATGCGGATCGAGCGTGGAGAACGCCACCAGGTTGACCGGCACGAACACCAGCCCCAGCCCCAGCCCCTGGACGAAGCCCGAAATCGCCATCTGGTGCCAGTCCATGTCGAGCGACCAACTCGTCATCATGTACAACGAATAGGCCGCGATCGAATAGCCGGCCGCGATCAGCACGCGGCTGTCGATCTTGCCCATCAGCCGGTTGGTGACGAACATCATCGTCAGCACCCCCACGCCGCGCGGCGCCATCAGCAGCCCGGTCTGCATCACCGAATAGCCGAACAGGTTCTGGTACAACGTCGGCAGCACTGACGAGAGCCCGACATTGGTGACCCCCAGGATCACCATGAACCCCAGCCCGCCCAGGAAATTGGCGTTGCGCACCATCGCGCCTTCGAACAGCGGGTGCTTCACCGACAGCGTGTGAACCACGAACATCCACAACGCCGACAGCGCAATCAGCAGTTCCACCCAGGTTTCGGTGGCCTGGAACCAGTCGTTGTCCTGCCCGCGATCGAGCATCAGTTGCAGCGATCCCAGCGCGACCGCAAGCAGCACGGCGCCCAGCACATCGAGCTGCCGGTGCACGATCGCGCGCGACGGCAGCAGCCACCACAGCACTACCAGTGCGGGAATGCCGATCGGCAGGTTGACGTAGAACACCCAGCGCCAGTTGAGCGTATCGGTCAGGAATCCGCCGATGAACGGACCGCTGATCGGGCCGATCATCACCACGATGCCCCAGATCGACATCGCCTGGCTCTGCTTGCTGGGCTTGTTGATATCGAACATCGCGGTCTGCGACATCGGCCCGATGAACGCCGAAGCCGCACCCTGAATCGCGCGGAACACCACCATCTGCCCCAGCGACGTCGCCGCGCCGCACAGCATCGACGACACCACGAACAGCAGCGATGCGGCCAGGAACATGTTGCGCGAACCGAAGCGATCCGCCAGCCACCCGGTCAGCGGCAGGACCAGCACGCCGGCGATGATGAAGCTGGTCAGCACCCAGGTGATCGTGTCGGGCGAAGCGCCGAGCGCGGTGCGCATGTGCGGCAGCGCGACATTGGCGATCGTCATGTCGAGGAACTGGCAGATGGTGATGCCCATCACCGCCGCCATCAGCAGCCCGGTCCGCTTCGATTCGAGCAGCGGCTTGTCCAGCGCGCGCAAGGCCGCCGCTTCTTCCTGCGCGGCCTGCCGCGTGGCTACGGCCGGGCGGGCATTGGCGTTTGCCTTGCTGCCCGGGATCGTCGCCATATCGCCTGGCTCAATGCGTCGCTGCGGCGGATACTGGCCCGGCCGCAGTGTCGATCGTCACGTGCGTGGAAAGCCCGGCGATCAGCGGCCGGCCGGGCGTGGTATCGATCGCGATCCGCACCGGCACGCGCTGCGTCACCTTGACCCAGTTGCCGCTGGCGTTCTGCGCGGGCAGCACCGAAAATTCGGAACCCGTGCCCCCGCCGATCGACGCGACATGGCCTTTCAACTTCATCCCCGGATAGGCATCGACCTCGATTTCGGCGGGCTGGCCCACGCGCATGTGATCGAGATCGGTTTCCTTGAAGTTGGCAGCAATCCAGCTCTTGTCGCTGACCACGATCGTGACGGCGGGCAGCCCCGACATCATCATCTGCCCGTCGAGCAGCCGATCGGCCTTGCTCACCACGCCCGAAACCGGTGCGCGCACTTCGGTGCGCGACAGGTTGTACTGCGCCTGTTGTCGCTGCACTTGCGCCGCCAGCACCGCGGGATTGACTCCGGGCGCAATCTGCGAGGTGGACAGCGCGGCACGCGCCTTGGTCGCCTCGCCCTCGGCGTTGGCCAAGCTTCCGCGCGCAGCAGCCATGCCTTGCGTCATCGCGTCCATCCGCGCGCGGGTGGAGAAGCCGCGGCGCATCAGTTCGGCCTCGCGGTTGTACTGTTCCTGCGCATAAGCCAGGCTGGCCCGCGCGGTGGCGATATCGGCGCCCTTGGTCGACAAGTCGGTTTCCATGCCCACCACCTTGACGTCGGCGGCGGCGATGGCGGCTTCGGCCTGCTGCACTGCGATCTTGTAAGGCTGCGGATCGATGCGGAACAGCAAGTCGCCGGCGTTGACGTGCTGATTTTCGCGCACACCCACCGCAACCACGCGCCCAGTCAATTCGGCGCTGATCGACACCTTATCCTGCTGGACATAGGCGTTGTCGGTCGAAACGTTATTGGCGTTGGCGTAGAAATACCACACCACGCCGCCGACCATCAGCAGCGGCACCGAAACCATCGCGGCCAGCTTGCCCCATTTGCGCCGGGGCTTTGCAACGGCAACAGCCGGCGGCGCCATTTGCGCAGGCGACGGGGCCGGACTGGCGGTGTCGATTTCGATTTGCGGATCGCGATCAGCCATGCGCCACCTCCACCGTTGTCGCCCGGCGCGCCAGGTTTGCGTTGACCCGATCGAGCAGCGCCGAAAGCGAATCCAGCTCGTCCTGGCTCACCCCATCCAGCGCATCGGCCTGCAAGGCATCGGCCAGCGGGCGCAACTGCGCCACCAGTGCATCGGCCTTGGGCTGCAAGTGCAACCGCCATGAACGGCGATCGGCGGGATCGGGCCGGCGTTCGACCAGTCCGGCTTCCTGCAGCCGATCGACCATCCGGCACACCGTGATCGGTTCGACGTCGAGCAGATCGGCCAGCCCACCCTGGTTGAGCCCGGGATGGCGCCGCAAGGCCGAAAGCACTTGCCACTGCGGCCGCGTCACGCCGATTTCGCGCGCGCGCGCATCGAACGCACGGCGGACCAGCCGCGAACTTTCGGCAAGCTTGGAGAGAATCAGATCGTTCATGCCAAGCGCATTTATAACTATGCTTATTATTGTCAAGTCTATGGTGAGGTCGGTACCTGCTTCTCAGCCCTCGGAAATCTCATGGTTGATCCGCGTCAGCCGGCTTTCGGCGATGCGCCAGGTGCCGTCGGGCCCACGCCGGTAGCGTTCGTGATAATGCCCGAAGCCCAGCAGTTTGCGCCCATTCGGCCAGATGTTGCGGTCCTGCATCGCCCAGATCGCGCTGGCCTCGTCGCCATCCACGGTGATCTCGGGCGTGTGGACATGGTGCGTGGTGATCGCCGCATCGATCGACCCGCGCACCGCCGCCACAGCTGCTGCCGCTCCTTCAAGTCGCGCCCCGCCCGCAGCGCTGGTATCGAGCACCACATCCTCGGTGAAGAGCGCCTGCCACCCCGCCCAGTCCTTGGTATCGAGCAGCCGGCAATAGCGTGCCTTGAGGTTGTGGATCGCCAGCCAATCCGCGAAATCAGGCGCGGTCAAAACCTGAAGCCCCGCATCGCGTTGCCGCCGTCGCACGGCACGACCTGGCTGTTGATGAAACTGCCTTCGTCCGACGCCAGGAACACGCCGAGATTGGCGATATCTTCGGCGGTGCCCTGGCGCTTGACCTGCTGCATGGCCTTCAACCGCTCCCAGTTCGCATCTTCCACCCCGCTGCGCGCGGCCTCGGTCTGCATCAGCCCCGGTGCGATCGCCACGCTGCGGATCTCGTCGGCGGCGAATTGCGTGGCCATGGCGTGGGTGAACAGGTTGAGCGCGGCCTTGGTGATCCCGTACGCGGTCGCGGGATTGAAGCTGGCCATCGACGACTGGTTGATGATCAGGCCCTTGGCCGCCGCCAGCGAGGGCCGCACCGCTTCGGCCAGCAGCAGCGGCGCAAAG
>NZ_JANXWG010000132.1 GCF_025351285.1 Novosphingobium sp. | reverse complement strand
GCTCGCCGACCAGCCCGAGCTGGTCAACACCGGCGCCGATCAGGACGGCTGGCTGTGGACGATGGACCTCGCTTCCGCCGACGAATTGTCGGGTCTCATGGATCAGGCCGCCTATCAAGATTACATCGCAGGGCTTTGATTTGATGCGCTATCTTCCTCTCAGCGAAGCCGATCGCGGTGCGATGCTCGGTGTGATCGGCGTCGACTCGGTTGACGACTTGTTCGCGGATGTGCCTTTGGCCGCGCGGCTGTCCGGGCCGGTCGAGGGCCTGCCCGATCACGCCAGCGAAATGGCCGTCGAACGGCACATGGCAAAGCTCGCGGGACAAAACCTGGCGGCCGGTGCCGCGCCGTTCTTTCTTGGTGCGGGCGCCTACCGGCACCATGTGCCCGCCTCGGTTGATCACCTGATCCAGCGCGGCGAGTTCCTGACCGCCTACACGCCGTACCAGCCCGAGATCGCGCAAGGCACGCTGCAAGTGCTGTTCGAGTTTCAGACCCAGGTTGCGCGGCTTTTCGGCACAGACGTGGCGAACGCTTCGCTTTACGATGGTTCGACCGCGTGCTGGGAAGCGATCACGATGGCCGGCCGGATCACCCGTCGCGGACAAGTGCTGCTTTCGGCGGGCCTGCACCCGCACTACGCGTCGACCGCCAAGACGATGGCCAGGTTCACCGGCGACACATTGCACCACACCGCGCTGAGCCTCGACGCCACTCCCGACGATGCTGCGCTGATCGCGGCGATCGACGGCGAGACGTCGTGCGTGGTGGTCCAGTATCCCGACGTGCTGGGGCGGATTCCCGATCTCGCCGCGATCGCCGAAGCGGCACATGCCAAGGGCGCGTTGTTGGTGGCGGTGGTGACCGAACCGGTCGCGCTGGGCCTGATCGAAAGCCCGGGTGCGCTCGGCGCCGACATCGTGGTGGGTGAAGGCCAGTCGATCGGCGTGGGCCTGCAATTCGGCGGGCCGTACCTCGGCTTGTTCGGGTGCCGTGAGAAGTTCGTGCGGCAAATGCCCGGGCGCTTGTGCGGAGAGACCGTCGATGCCGAGGGCAAGCGCGGCTTCGTGCTCACGCTTTCGACGCGCGAGCAGCACATCCGGCGCGAGAAGGCGACGAGCAATATCTGCACGAATTCCGGGCTCTGTGCGCTCGCGTTCAGCATCCACATGAGTTTGCTCGGCGGCTCGGGCCTCGCGCAGATGGCATCGGCCAGCCATGCACGCGCGCGCGAAACTGCGGCGCGACTGGCAAAAGTGCCGGGCGTAAGCGTGCTCAACCGCGCTTATGTCAATGAATTCACGGTGATCCTGCCGCAGGATGCCCGCACCGTGGTGCGAGCGCTGGCGGACAGGCAAGTGCTCGGCGGGGTGTCGCTTGGTCGGCTTTACCCCGATGCGCCCGAACTGGGCCACGCGCTGCTGGTTGCGGCAAGCGAATGCACCACCGCCGATGATATCGAAACCCTGGGCCGCGCGCTCGAGGAGGTCCTGGCATGAACGACCTGAACCCCGCCGGCTGGCGCCCCGCGATGGGCGTTGTGGGTGCCGATGAAGCTCCTGCAACTTTCACCGGCAACCGCGCGTTGCAACTGGAAGAACCGCTGCTGTTCGAGATCGGCGAACTGGGGCGTTGCGGCGTCGATTTCGATGGCGAGGCGAGCGCGCCCATGCCCGAACTCGGCGCATTTCTGCGCGCCGCGCCGGTCGATCTGCCCGGCTTGTCCGAACCCGAAGCGGTGCGGCACTATACGCGGCTGAGCCGGCAGAACTACGCGATCGACCTCGGGCTGTTCCCGCTCGGATCGTGCACGATGAAGCACAATCCCCGGCTGGATGAAAAGGTCGCGCGGATGCCGGGCTTTGCCGATATCCACCCGCTCCAGCCGGTTCAGACCGTGCAGGGCGCGTTGAAGGTCATCAACGAACTGGCGCACTGGCTGATCACGCTGACCGGCATGCACGGCGTGGCGATGACGCCCAAGGCCGGCGCGCACGGCGAATTGTGCGGGCTGCTATGCATCCGCGCCGCGCTGGAGGCGCGTGGCGATGCGCGTCAGGTGGTGCTGGTGCCCGAGAGCGCGCATGGCACCAATCCCGCGACCGCCGCGTTCGCCGGCTACCGCGTCGAGACGATCCCGGCGACGCCTGCCGGCCGTGTCGATCGCGCGGCTCTGGAAGCGCGGTTGGGGGTGGGCGGGCCGGAACACAGTGACGTGGCGGCGGTGATGATCACCAACCCCAACACCTGCGGGCTGTTCGAGAGCGAATTGAAAGCCATTGCCGACGCTGTCCACGCAGTAGGTGCGTTCGTCTACTGCGATGGCGCGAACTTCAACGCGATCGTCGGGCGCGTGCGGCCGGGTGACCTGGGCGTCGATGCGATGCACATCAATCTGCACAAGACCTTCTCCACCCCGCATGGCGGCGGCGGACCGGGTTCGGGGCCGGTGGTGCTGTCAGAGGCGCTGTGTCCGTTCGGCCCGCTGCCGTTCAGCGAATTGCACGCCGACGGGCACCTGACGCTGGTCGAGGAAGAAACCGCGGGCGAACGTCACCCGCAGGCCTTCGGGCGAATGAGCGCGTTCCACGGCCAGATGGGCATGTTCACGCGCGCGCTGGCCTATATCCTCAGCCACGGCGCGGACGGGTTGCTGCAGGTTTCGGGCGATGCGGTGCTCAATGCCAACTACATTTTGCGCAGCCTGGACGACGTGCTCGATGCGCCGTTCGGGGCGGCGGGGCCGTGCATGCACGAAGCGCTGTTCAGCGATGCGGGCTTTGCCGAGGGCTTCTCGACGCTCGACCTGGCCAAGGGACTGATCGACGAGGGTTTTCACCCGATGACGGTCTATTTCCCGCTGGTGGTCCACGGCGCGATGCTGATCGAGCCGACCGAAACCGAAAGCAAGGCCGCGCTCGACCAATTCATCGGTGCGATGCGCAGCTTGGCGGAACGCGGCAAGGCGGGCGATCCGGCGCTGAAATCGGCGCCGCATTTCGCGCCGCGGCGCCGGCTCGATGAAACGCTGGCGGCGCGCAAGCCCAAGCTGACCTGGGCGAAGGGTTGACCGGACAGGAGGGCGCTACCGATGAATCCACAACACAGCCAAGGGCTTGCTGCGCTGATCCCATACGCGGTGATTGCGCTGGTGCTGGCGATCCGCTTGCGCCGGGTCGGCAAGACGCGGCCGTTGCGGTTGTGGGCGGTGTGGCTGCTGCCCGCGATTTACGCGGTGTTCGCGATTGGGCTGCTGGCGACCATGCCGCCGCATGGCGTGGGCTGGCTGTGGTGCGCGCTGGCACTGGCGGCGGGTTCGGCCATCGGCTGGCAGCGCGGACGGATGATGCGGATCGTGGTCGATCCGGCCACCGGCACCTTGCAGCAGAGCCAGTCGCTGGCGGGTGTGCTGTTCCTGGTCGCGCTGGTCGCGGCGCGCTCGTTCCTGCGGCAGGAAACGATGACCGATGCCCGGCATGTCACTGCGCTGGCGACCGGCGTGCTGGTGTCGTTCGCACTGGGTGTGATCGCGGTGCAACGGCTGGAAATGGCGATCAGGGCACGGCGGTTGTTGCAGGCGGCATGACGCGGCGCAGATAATCGCCATCGGCGCTTGCTTAGACCGGCACGTGCGATATTCTGCTCCTTAATCGCGCGGTTAAAGACCCGCGACAGGGAGAGCAGCGCCGATGACCGAACCAGCCGGTTTGCACACATTCGACCACTGGGTAACGCACTGGGCGCGCGAGCGGCCCGATGCGATCGCCTATGTCCAGGACCATCGGGAGATGACTTACGGCGAGCTCGAGCCGTGGACCCGGCGGATCGCCGCGCTGCTTGCCGCCAACGGCGTGCATCGCGGCGACCGGGTCGCCTGGATCGGCAAGAACGCCGATCTCTACTACCAGATGTTCCTGGCCTGCGGGCGGATCGGGGTGGTGATGGTTCCGGTCGGCTGGCGGCTGGCTCCGCCCGAAATGGCCTATATCCTCAAGGATACGCACGCGAAGCTGGTGATTGCGGGTGAGGGGTTCGAAGCGTTGGCGCAGCAGCTCGCGCCCGATCTGCCCGACGTGGTGAAGGTCTATGCCGAGGCCGATGCGCGCGCGGCGATCGCGGGGTGCGAGCCGCTGGCGATCGAGCCGGCCGGCCACGAAGACGGCGCGCTCCAGCTTTACACCTCGGGCACCACCGGCAATCCCAAGGGCGTGGTGCTGACCAACCGCAACTTTTTCGGGCTGCGCCAGGCCGGGCTCGACGCGGGCCAGCCGTGGTCGCGCTGGGATGACGATGAAGCCATCATGTTGTGCATGCCTTGCGCGCATATCGGCGGCACCGGGCTGTCGGTGGTGGCGCTGACCGGTGGCGCGCGTGCGATCGTTCATGCCGAATTCGATGCCGGTGCGGCGCTCGATGCGATCGGACAAGGCATCACGCGGTTCTTCATCGTTCCAGCCGCGTTGCAGATGGTGATCCAGCATCCCAAGGCGGCGGCAACCGACTTTTCGCGGCTGAAATACGTGATGTACGGCGCCGCGCCGATCCCGCTCGAACTGCTGCGCGAAGCGGTGACGACGATGCCCAACGCCGGCTTCATGCAGTGCTATGGCATGACCGAAACCACCGGCACGATCGCGATCCTGCCGCCCGGCGATCACGATCTTGCGGGCAACGACCGGATGCGATCGGCCGGGCGCGCGGTTCCGGGGGTGGAGATCCGGATCGTCGATGCGGCGGGGGATGAGGTGCCGCTTGGCACGGTGGGCGAGATCGTCACGCGCTCCACCGCCAACATGGCCGAATACTGGAAACTGCCCGAAGCCAGCGCCGCCACGCGCTCGGCCGATGGCTGGGTGCGCACCGGCGATGCCGCCTACATGGACGCCGATGGTTATGTGTTCATCCAGGATCGGGTGAAGGACATGATCATCTCGGGCGGCGAGAACGTCTATCCGGCCGAAGTGGAAAGCGCGATCTACGGCCACCCCGATGTTGCCGAAGTGGCGGTGTTCGGCGTGCCCGACGCGAAGTGGGGCGAGGCGGTCAAGGCGGCTTGCGTGCCCCGGCCGGGCCACACGATCGATGAAGACAGCGTGATCGCCTGGGCGCGGGCGCGGATTGCGGGGTTCAAGGCACCCAAGTCGGTCGACGTGATCGCGGCGCTGCCGCGCAATCCCACGGGCAAGATTCTGCGCCGGGCCTTGCGCGATCCCTACTGGGAAGGGCGCGAACGGCAGGTGAATTAACTCACCGATTCCACCGGCTTTTGCAGCGAAAGCCGATGCTCGCGGTAGACGATGATGAGGCCGGCACCGATCACCAGCGGCGCGCCGGCCCATGTCGATGTGGGGGGCAACTGCGCGAACACCAGCCAGCCCCACATCGTGGCCCAGACGAAGCTGGAATAATCCATCACGATCACGCTCGACACCGATCCGTAGCGAAGTGCCGCGGTCAGCGCGATCTGGCCGAACAGCCCGGTCAGTCCGATTGCGCCGAGAATGGCCCAGCCGGCAAGGTCGTGCGCATGCGCGGTCCACGGCAGGGTGAGCGCCAGCGCGATCGCGCTGAAGCCCGAAAAATAGAACACCACCGACAGCGCTTCCTCGGTCCGGCCAAGATCGCGCAACTGGATCGAAATCAGCGCGATCATGAATGCGCCGCCGATGCCGACGAGAAAGCCGGGCAGGGGCATCGCCGCGCGATCGGGGCCGGCGATGATCAGGATGCCGGCGAAGCCCAGCGCAACCGCCGTTGCGCGATACGCCCCGACCCGCTCGCGCAGCAAGACCAGCGCGAGCACAGTCGCGAAAACCGGCGCGGTGAAGCCCAGCACGGTGGCTTCGGACAGCGGCAGCAACCGCACGGCACCCAGCGTCAGGAACATGCCGGTCAGGCCCATCACGCTGCGGCGCGCGTGCGCGCCCAGCCGCTCGGTCCGCAGCCGGTGCAACTGCCCGCGCGACGCCAGCCACATCAGGATCAGCGCGGTGGGGATCGCCTGGCGCCAAAACATCGTTTCGACCAGCGGGATGCCATGCACCCCGCCCAGCTTGACGAGCATCATCATCGCCTGAAGCAGGAACATCGCCAACAGCCGCAAGACGAGCGCGTGGAGGGGTCGTTGGACGGGGTTCATTGCAGATCGCCATAGGGAAGGAACCCTCGTGATCAAGCGCCTTGGGCGCCTGGGGCCCCTTGCGATCAGGCGCCCGTGCCGCCATCTGGCCCGCGATGACGTTTGATTGGCAAATTGGCGATTGGCAATTCTGGGCGCTGACGGGCGGCTTCGCGGCGTCGCTGGTGCTGTTGTCGTACTGGGCCGACCACCGGCGCGTGCGGCGCACGGTGCCCGACGCGGTCGGCTGGATGCCGTGGACCGGGCTGTATTTCGTGTCGTTGATGGTTGCGTGCGTGTCGCTGGGGATTGCGGCAAGGGTGTGGTTCAAGGGGTAGAAAATTAAGTCCAAGGGGCAGGCAAAGCCTCGAATTGGGATCCGTTCGTGTCGAGCGAAGTCGAGACACGCTGGCACAGCGCTGACGTGTCTCGACT
>NZ_JANXWG010000050.1 GCF_025351285.1 Novosphingobium sp. | reverse complement strand
GTCAGTCGCAGCGGGGTGGGCAGGGGCTGACAGCCTACCCCAGATGACAGCGCGGGCGAATTGCGGCAAACGGGCGATATTCCCAACAGGAGTCGCCCGCTTGACCATCAAAACCGCACTTCTCGCAGCACTCGCCTTGTCCGCCACCCCCGCCGCCGCCAAAATCGTGCCGCACCCCGAAGCCGAGGCCCAGACGCTCGACCTGGCGCAAAAGGCCATCGCGATCCGCTCGGTCGCGGGCGAGGGCAACAAGACCGGCGATGTCGCCGCGCTGTTCCGCGATGCGCTGGTCAAGGGCGGGTTCGACGGGCAGGAAATCACCATCACGCCGCTGCACGACACCGCCTATTTGATCGGCACCTGGAAGGGCACCGATCCCGCGCTCAAACCGCTCGTGCTGTCGGGCCACATGGACGTGGTTGAAGCCAGGCGCGCCGACTGGCAGCGCGATCCGTTCGTGCCGGTGGTCGAAAACGGCTATCTTTACGGCCGCGGCGCCACCGACATGAAGTTCGACGGCGCGCTGGCGATCGCCTCGCTGATCGAACTGAAGCGCGAAGACTACCAGCCCCGCCGCAGCATCGTCATCGAATTCTCGGGCGACGAGGAAACCACCATGCACACCAGCGCGGTGATCGCCGAGAAGCTGAAAAACGCCGACCTGGTGCTCAACATCGATGGCGGCGGTGGCACTCTGGACGAAAAGACCGGATTGCCGCGCCAGATGAGCTGGCAGGGCGCCGAAAAGACATACGCCGATTTCGAGCTGACCGTTACCAACCCCGGCGGCCACAGTTCGGCACCGCGCCCGGTGAACGCGATCAACCAGCTTGCCGCCGCTTTGCTGCGGATCGGCCAGCACCGTTTCACGCCCGAGTTGAGCCCGCTGACGAAGGCCTATTTCGAGCAGGCCGCGAAACTCGAGACTGCCCCAGCGCGCGCCGCCGCGATGCGCGCTTTCGCCGCGAATCCGGCCGATGAAGCCGCCATCAAGGCACTCACTGCCGATCCGGCAATGGTCGGCAAGATCGGCACGACTTGCGTGGTGACCATGGTGAATGGCGGCCACGCGCTTAACGCGCTTCCGCAACGCGCCACCGCCAACATCAACTGCCGCATCTTCCCAGGTCACAGCCCGGCGTCGATCATGGCCGAGTTGCAGACGGTCGCCGCCGATCCGGCAATCGCCTTCAAGGACGTGACCGAAGGCTCGGTGCCCAGCCCAAGCTCGCCCATGCGCGCGGACTTTACCAAGGCGCTCGAAAAGGCGATCCACGGCGTCTATCCGGCTCTGCCGGTGATCCCCAGCATGGCCTCTGGCGCCAGCGACAGCATGTTCTACCGCGCCTTGGGCGTGCCCAGCTACGGCGCCAGCCCGATGTTCACCAAGGACAGCGAGGATTTCAGCCACGGCCTCAACGAACGGACGCCGATCAGCAACATCCGCCCCGGAATCAATTACTACTTGTCGCTGATTCCCGATCTGTCCAGGTAACCGGTCGGTGCACCGGGCTGCGGGCGCACTTTCACTGGCCGACGAACAGTGATAAACCGACATTTCGGGTAAAGACTTGGGGGCAAGAATCTGCTCTCAAGATTGCAAGATGCTGAAATCCAAAGGCGCAATGCCACTCATGACAATTCCGGAATTGATGATAACTGCCGAAGCAGATGCGTTCACAAGCGATCTACTTGTAAAGATCGGCGATGCTACACCCGATTTGCTTTACGCCAAGGACCTGCAGAGCCGCATGATTTTTGCCAATCGTGCGGTGCTGACGGTTCTGGGAAAGACGTGGGACGAGATCAGGGGCAGATCCGACGACGAATGGCATGACAATCCCGAAGAAGGCCGGCGCTTTGTCGAAGCCGACGCGCGAGTGATGGCAAGCGGGCAAACCGAAAAGCTTGAGGAAATGCTGACGGGAGTCGATGGGTTGCAAACCTACTTGTCGACCAAGTCCCCGCTGCGCGCCAAGGATGGCAGCGTGATCGGCCTGTTCGGCAGCAGCATGAACATCACCGAACAGAAAAACGCCGAAGCCTTGCAGCAAATGCTGGTGAACGAACTCGATCATCGCGTGAAGAACATGCTCAGCCTGGTGCAAGTCATGGCCCGGCAGACGTTCAAGCCTGCAAATATCGACAAGGCTATCTGGGATGCTTTCGAAGGCCGGCTGATTTCGATGTCCAAGGCGCACGGTATGCTGACCCGGCAGAATTGGGTGGGCGCAGACATCGCCGACGTGGTGGCGGAAGGGCTGCTGGCGCATGGAGGCCAGCATGCCGATTGCTTCCAGGTGAATGGGCCTTCGGCATGGCTCGACGCGCAAACCGCGCTGGCGCTGGCAATGGCATTTCACGAACTCGGCACCAATGCGATCAAATATGGTGCGCTGTCGACGGCGCAGGGGCGCGTGGCGATCACCTGGAATGTCGCGGGGCCGGTTGATGGACATGGGGACGGCGAAGGCAATGCGGCAATGCTGGATCTGCGTTGGCAGGAAAGCGGTGGCCCGGCTGTGGCCGAACCCAGCCACCGGGGCTTTGGATCAAGGCTGATCCAGCAGGCTTTCGCTCACAACGGCACAGACCTGGCCGAGGTCCGCTATCTTCCCGGCGGCATCGAATTCCACGTTCGCGTCGGGCTGGGACGGCGACTGGCGAAATAATCGCAGCCGGAAAGTGCGCTAGTCGCGATCGTCATCTTCGCCGTTGACTGATGACAGTTCGGCGCCGGGCGCGGCCAAGCCGTAAGCCGCGTAGCGCCGATCGATATTGGGCTGGGCTGAACGCGCGGCGGCAAGGTCGGCAGCGGCGCCCGCGGCATCACCGCTGCCAATCCGCGCCAGCCCGCGCACATACAACGCCTCAGCCAACTTCGGCAGCTTGTCGAGCGCTGCGGTTTCGTCTGCAATTGCGGCGGCATAGTCCTTGAGCCGCAACTCGATCAGCGCGCGCGTATCGAGGTAGGCCGGGTTCGGTCCGGCGCGGCGGATCAGCGCAGTGGCGTCCTTCAGCGCGTGGTCGAGATCGGCATTGGCCAGCCCCCGGTTCCAGCTCCGTGCATTGAGCAGCGAGGCATATTGGGCATCCGAGCGGTGCAATTCGACCACCGGGTCGAGCAGCGCCAGCCCGCGATCGGCCAGCCCCATCCGTTCGAACAGCCGCACCACCGGGATCACGTCGAGCGAGCCCCTGGGCATCGCCGCAGCAGCCGCGGTGGTATCGGCCAGCGCACCCGCCTTGTCGCCCTTGCCCAGCCGCAATTGCGCACGTCGGGTGAGCAGGCGGTGATCGGCGGGCGTGATCGCCAGCGCAGCATCGATGTCCGCGCTGGCGAGCGCGGGGCTTCCGGCGCGGGCATAAGCGCTGGCGCGACTGGCCAGCAAGTCGGCGCGCGCCGGGGCCAGCCTGATCGCCTCGCCGAAATCGGCGATCGACCCGGCCGTGTCACCCTTGATCAACCGGGCCGAGGCACGGCCGGCGAATTCATCGGCGGTTTTGGGATCGACAGTCTTTTCGCCCGCGCCCATGTCTTGCGCGATCGTGGTCATGTGCCCGATTTCGCCATCGGTCGTGGCCGAAAAGATCGGGCCGCCGTTGTAAGTCAGGAACATCTTGCGCTGCGGCTGCGATACGAACACGTGGTGCGACAGCAGGAAATCCATGCCCAGCAACATGTCGTGTTCGCGCGAATCGTCTCCATCGTCGATCACCCGGATCGGGCTGTTGCGGATCACTTCGCCGCCGATCGAAATCGTCTGCGTGCGCGCGATCCAGCTTTGCCGCCGCTGCGATCCGCCGCCGCCCATCCGGGACGAAGCCACGACTTGCGGCGCCTTGAGATCGATGCCCGCCTTTTCGGCTGCATGGCGCCCGACGATCGAGTTGGGCGCGCCGCTGTCGAGCATCGCGCGCAGCGATTTTCCGTTGATTATCACTTCGACATAGATGTGGAAATCGGTCTTGCGATCGGAGCTTAACAGCCGCGCCTCACCGATCGACATGCCGTTGCCCCAGTAGGCCATGACCGTGCCGTTGCACCCGGCTTCCTTGAACAGGTTGACCGCGCCCTTGGCGAGATCGAATTCGGTGTCCCACACCCCCAGGAAATTGGCGCCGAGAAAGCCGTTGCCCGCATCGCTGCCGCCCACGACGAATTGGGTGTTGTGCAGCGTGACGCCCAGCACCCCGAAATCCCGCACCCGCGCCAGTTGCGGGGTGAAGCTGCCGCCGATGGCGTTGACCGTGAAGCCCAGCGGCAGCGGTTCGAGCGGAAGCCCCAGTTCGACCGCCTTGGCCTTGGGCATCACGTTGAAGAACGCCCCGCTATCGAGCCAGACCCGGCTGGGCTTGCCATTGAAGCTTACCGGAACGCTGGCGCGCGGCCCTTCCATCACAACAGGGAACTTGGCGACGAGCGTGGCTTTGCACTTGCTCGCCTCTGCCGCCAGAGCGGGTTGGGCGGCGAAGGCGATGAGCGCGACGAAGGCGCGAAGGCAAGCGGTCATACAGCAAATCTGGCGAGAAATTGGCGGAGGGGCAAGGAGGATTGCGAGTGTGGGCGCGCGCCGCAAATCATTTTCCTGCATCGCCGCGTGGCGCAAATGTCTCGTCGGTTCTTTCCAGCGTGAAGTCCGCGATCTGCTGTGATGCACACCCGTTGCTTCAGGCAACGACTCCCCGCGTTCCGCGTACCGCGAGCGCATAAAGCGGCAGCGCCACAACCATCAGCGCCACACCCAGCCAAGCCGCTTCGAACCCGGCACCAGCGATGATTGCCAGCGCAAACACCAGCGCCAGCGTCGCCACCGCCGGGACCAGCCGCAAGCGCAAAGCCGCCAGCGCGGCGAAGACATAGATCCACGTTCCCGACACCGCGGTCAGCTTGAGCATGAAATCCATGATTTGCGCGCCGCTGCGCCAGTTGGCCAGCAACAGCAGCCCGCACGCCAGGCTCGATGCGATAACGAGCGGCGCGCTGGCAATGTCCTTGTCGTTGGTGCGACCCAACCAGCCCGGCAGCAGCCCGGCGCGGACCAGGCCGAGCGGGACTTCGCCCTGCAGCATGACCCAGACGTTGAGGCAACCGATCGAAGATATCACCGCGAAAGCCGCAACAGCCTGCCCTGCCCATGGGCCCCAGTGATCGGCGATGAACAGCGCGACAGGCGCGGTCGACCCCGCCAGCCGTGCCGCTGGCACCGTGAAAGTGATGCCGGTGCAGACGATGAAATACAGCAGGCAGGCCAACGCGATCCCCGCCATCGTCGAACGCGGCACGTTGCGTTCGGGATCGCGGATGCGCTCTGCGGCGATGCTGGCGCTTTCGAAACCGATGATCGCGACCATTGCCAGCGTGGTCGCCGGCAGCAACCCGCCCAGCGAGAACGAAGCGTGCTCGATCACGACCGGATGAGCGGCCGAGCCGCCGGTCAACGCCATACCGGCCAGGATCGCGATCACCGCAACCAGCGGCAGCAGCTTGAGCGCGGTGGTCAGGACCTGGAACCGCCCGGCGCCCTTCAATCCGCTGAGATTGAGCACGGACAGCGCCACGATCGCCAGGCACGCGGTGATCGTCTGGCGCAGCGGGGTCGCGGCAAGGCCGGGAACCAGCGCCCCGGCGTAGCGCGCGGCGGTCAGCGCGATATAGGCATTGGCGCACCAGTAGCTGACCCAGGCGCCCCAGCCGACCAGCACGCCCGGGATCGGCCCGAGCACGTCGCCGATGACCGCGATCACGCCGGGTTCGTCGGGCCTGGCGGCAACCAGTGCGGTCAGCACCCGCCCGATCAGCAGAGCACCCGCGCCGCCCAGCAACCACGCCAGCGCCCCGGTCCAGCCCAGGCCGGCAAACTCTGTCGGCACGACGTAGATGCCCGCACCGATCACCCCGCCGACCACCAGCGCCAGGGCGGTCCAGAAGCCGAAGGGGCGCACTGTGTCGGTCGTCATGCTTGCCCTCCCGCCCTGATTGACAGCGCAAGTAACCAGCAATTCGATGGATCTGCCAGCAAAAAGCCTTTGGCCGGGCTGGCGAAAGTGCACCGGATGGCGCTATGCCGGTGCCATGACAGCAGCCCGCGACTACGACCCCCGGCTCGTGAACGCCGCGCTGGCGCTCCACGACAACCGCTTGAGCGAGGCCGAACCGCTGCTACGCGGTGCTTTGCACGACGATCCGTTCGACGTCCGCGCGATCCGCATGTTCGCCGAACTGGCCGGACGGATCGGGCGGATGCAGGATGCTGAGAACCTGCTGCGCCGCGCGATCGAACTGGCGCCGGGCTTCACCGCCGCGCGCGCCAACCTGGCGCTGGTGCTTTACCGCACCAACCGCCCGGCAGAAGCCTTGGCCGAACTGGCGCGGGTTTCGGGCGAGGACCCGGACAATCCCGGCCACGCCAACCTCCAGGCCGCGGCATTCGGACGGATCGGCGCGTTCGAGGAAGCGCTCGCGCTGTATGAACAAGTGTTGCGCGATGCGGGCGGCCAGCCGCGCGTGTGGATGAGCTATGGCCACATGCTCAAGACGGTCGGGCGGCAAGACGATGGCGTGGCGGCCTACCGAAGGGCGATCGCGCTCGAACCGGGGCTGGGCGAAGCGTGGTGGAGCCTGGCCAATCTCAAGACGGTGCGGTTTGCGGACGACGATCTGGCAGCGATGCGGGCGGCATTGGGCAATGCCTCGCTCGACGACGAGGACCGCTGGCACCTGGATTTCGCGTTGGGCAAGGCGCTGGAGGATCGCGGTGATGCGGCCGGGGCTTTCGCGCATTACGCGGCCGGCAACGCGCGCCGGCGCAAGCGCATTCCCTACCGTGCCGACGATACCGAGGCGACGGTGAATGCCATGATTGCGGTGGCTACGCCGGCCTTGCTGGCGGGCGCGGTGAGTGGAGGTTCGCCGGCGCCCGATCCGATCTTCGTGCTGGGCATGCCGCGCAGCGGATCGACGCTGATCGAGCAGATTCTTGCCAGCCACAGCCAGGTCGAAGGCACCAGCGAGCTTGCCGACATCGCGCTGATCGCGCGCAGCCTGGGCGATTATCCTGCGGCGCTGGCCGGTCTTGCGCCCGATCGCCGGCGCGAACTCGGCGACGATTACTTGTCGCGCGCCGCGATCCAACGGCACACCCAGCGGCCGTTTTTCGTCGACAAGATGCCCAACAACTGGCTGCACGTGCCGCTGATCCGTTTGATCCTGCCCAATGCGAAGATCATCGACGCGCGCCGCCATCCACTGGCTTGCGGCTTTTCCAACTTCAAGCAGCACTTCGCGCGCGGGCAGGGGTTCAGTTACGATCTTGCCGACATGGGCCGCTATTACCGCGATTATGTCCGGTTGATGGATCATCTGGATTGCGCGGCGCCCGGCACCGTCCACCGCGTGATCTACGAACGCATGGTGGACGAAACCGAAGCCGAAGTGCGCGCGCTCCTGGCATTTTGTGGCCTGCCGTACGAACCCGGCTGCCTGGCCTTCCACCAGACAGACCGCGCGGTTCGCACGGCCAGTTCCGAGCAAGTGCGCCGCCCGATCTTCCGCGACGGGACGGAGGCGTGGCTCCCGTTCGAACCATGGCTCGATCCGCTCAAGCAGGCGCTCGGCCGGGTCCTCGAAGATTACAGCAGCTTACAAACACCGTTGTAAATTGGCCACGCACTCGATTGCGACTGCATCTTGCGCACGCGAGGTGGTTGACCTTTGCAGTCCTGCGACACATCGGGCGATCAGGTAACTAAAGTATACCATGAGGGGTTTGTAACATGCGGGTGTCGCTTTCGCGCCTTTCGGCTTCCAAGCTGACGAAGGTCCTGTTCCTTGCCAGCAGCGCGCTGACAGCGCCGATCGCGGTTTCTCAGGCCGCCATGGCGCAGGATGCCTCGAACGTCGCGCAGCCCGCGGCCGATGCGCCTGCGGTGCCCGACAGCGAGATCATCGTCACCGCACAAAAACGCAGCGAAAGCTTGCAAAACGTACCGATCAGCATCCAGGCGCTGTCGACCCGCAAGCTCGACCAGCTCAACATCACCAGCTTCAACGGATATGCGCAGCAATTGCCATCGGTGACGTTCCAGGCGCTCGGCGGCACGCCGGGCACCAACGTGGTCTACATGCGCGGCGTGGCCAGCGGCGGTGACGGCAACCACTCGGGTTCGCTGCCATCGGTCGGCGTTTATCTCGATGAACAGCCGGTCACCACCATCGGCGGTAACCTCGATGTCCACATCTACGACATCGCCCGGATCGAGAGCCTGTCGGGCCCGCAAGGCACGCTCTACGGCGCCAGTTCGGAAGCGGGCACGATCCGCATCATTACCAACAAGCCCAATACGACCAAGTTCGAAGGCCGCATCGATACCGAGATCAACACCGTCCACAAGGGTGGCGTCGGCGGCAAGGTCGAAGGCATGATCAACGTGCCGATTTCGGAAATTGCAGCCTTGCGCATAGTCGGCTTCTACCAGCGCGATGCCGGCTTCATCGACAACGTCCCCGGCTGCCGCAGCTTCATTCCCGAGGCTACCAGCCAGGCGTGCACTGCCAAGGCCGGCGGCATCGTCGTCAACAACGCGCCCTTCGTGAAGAAGAACTACAACGACACTGAAACCGCCGGTGGCCGCGCCGCTTTGAAGGTGGATCTGAGCAGCAGTTGGACCGCAACGCCTTCGGTGATCTACCAGGATACGCGCAGCCACGGATCGTACGGCTACGATCCCAAGGTCGGCGATCTTCAGGTCCAGCACTTCTATCCCGAATATCGCCGCGATCGCTTCATCCAGGCCGCGCTGACGATCGAAGGCAAGATCGCCAACTGGGACCTGACGTATGCGGGCGCCTATCTCGACCGCAAGGACTTCCAGTCGAGCGATTACACCGACTACGCCGAGGCGTACGACTCGCTCTATTCGTCGGTCGGCGGGCTTGCCGGGTATTTCTATTACCAGGACAAGAACGGCAAGACGATCGATCCGCGCCAGAACGTGGTGGGCAGCGATCACTTCAAGAAGATGAGCCAGGAACTGCGCATCGCCTCGCCCGCTTCGGCGCGGCTGCGGCTGGTGGCGGGGCTGTTCTTCCAGCGCCAATCGAATGATATCCACCAGGATTACCAGATCCCCGGCCTTGCGCCGCTGCTGTCGGTCAACGGCATGCCGGGCACGATCTGGCTGACCCAGCAGCACCGCGTCGACAAGGACTACGCGGCGTTCGGCGAATTGAGCTACGACATCCTGCCCAAGGTCACGCTGACCGCGGGCGGACGCGTGTTCAAGTACGACAACTCACTGATCGGGTTCTTCGGCTTCGGTCGCAATCCCGCCTTCGTACAAGGCGCGGTGGGCAATCCTCCGCCCAACGCGGCCGGATCGAGCCGCACCGGCGTGGCGCAGTGCTTCACCACCACCGGCGTGCGGCTGCGCGATGCGCAACTGGCAGGCCAGGCCAACACCACACTGCTGCCGGCGGCTGTGGCGGGCAGCCCTTGCACCGATCTTGGCGTCTACAGCAACGGCACGGTCAATCCGGTCAAGGCAACCGGTGATGGCGCGACTTATCGTTTCAACGCCACCTGGAAGCCCAGCCGCGACCTGCTTCTCTACGGCACGGTTTCGCGCGGGTTCCGTCCGGGCGGCATCAACCGCCGGGCAGGCGTTACGCCTTATCAGCCCGATTATCTGATCAACTACGAACTGGGCTTCAAGGCCACGCTGGCTGACGGGTTGCTGCGCATCAACGGCGCGATCTACCAGCAGGATTGGCAGAAGTTCCAGTTCTCGTTCCTGGGCGCCAACTCGTTCACCGAAATCCACAACGGTCCCAATGCGCGCATCCGCGGCTTCGAAATCGATAGCACGCTCAACACCGGACCGTTCACGATGAACGTGGCCGCGGCTTACACCGACGCCAAGACCCGGCAGAACTTGTGCCTGTTCGACGATGCGACGTTCACGTGCGCCGCGGTCGGCGGCAACGGCAACATGGTGTCGGCGCCCAAGGGTACGCGCCTGCCGATCACGCCGCAATTCAAGGCGAGTGGCACCGCGCGCTATACCGTCCCGATGGGTTCGGCAAAGGTCTACGGGCAGTTCAACGCGACCTATCAAAGCTCGGCGTCGTCCGACATCCGCACCGCGATCTACGAGGTGTTTTCGGGCAACGTGATCAACCCGGCGGCGCAGCTTGGGCGCCTGCCGGCGTTCGGGCAGATCAACCTGGCGATCGGTTCGGAGTGGGATCGGTTGAGCCTTGAGGCGTTCGTCCAGAACGTGGCCGACGAGCGCGGCCAGCTTTCGCGCTTCCAGGAATGCGGCTCGTGCGGGCAGCGGCCTTATATCGTTTCGACCAGCCCACGCACGTTCGGGATCCGCGCCGGCGCAAAGTTCTAAACGCCGTTCGATTTTTGGGAGAGGGAAGGGGCGGCGGCGCGTATCGCCGCCCCGAACTCTCCTTTTGATCAGACCGGCAGGCCGACCCTGTCCGTCTATACGGGCAGACCTACATAGTTCTCTGCAATCGCAGTCTGCGCTGCCTTGCTCGATGCGATGTAATCCAGCTCTGCCACCTGCATCGCGCGCTCGAACGGACCGTCCTCGGGGAAGCGGTGCATCAGCTTGGTCAGCGACCAACTGAACCGTTCGCTTTTCCACACCCGCGCCAGTGCCTTCGCCGAGTAGCCGGCTATCGCATCGTTGTCGGCGGCGCGGAAGAACCGCACCAGCGCGGTGCAAGCGTAATGCACATCGGATGCGGCCAGGTTCAGGCCCTTTGCACCCGTCGGCGGCACGATATGCGCGGCATCGCCGCACAGCAGCAGGCTGCCGTGGCGCATCGGTTCGAACACGTAGGAGCGCAACGGTGCGATCGACTTTTCGATCGAAGGGCCGCGCGTAATGTTCGCTGCCGCTTCCGGCCCAAGCCGCGCGGCCAGCTCATCCCACACCCGGTCGTCGCTCCAGTCCTCGACGCGTTCGGTCAGCGGAACGTCGATGTAATAGCGGCTGCGCGTTTCGCTGCGCATCGAGGCGAGCGCGAAACCGCGTTCGTGGTTGGCGTAGATCAGTTCTTGATTGCACGGCGGCACGTCCGCCAGAATGCCGAGCCAGCCGAACGGATAGACCCGCTCGAACTCGCGCGCGGCGCTCGTCGGAATGGCCTTGCGCGATGGGCCATGGAAGCCATCGCAGCCGACGATGAAGCGCGCATCGATGCGCTGTTCGGCGCCGTCCCTCCGGTACGTGAGCCAAGGTGCATCGCTTTCGATGCCGTGCACAGCCACATCCAGGGCGTTGTAGACCACTTGCAGCCCGCGTGCAGGTGCGGCGTCCATCAGGTCGCGGGTGATTTCAGTCTGGCCGTAGACCATGACTTGCTGGCCGGTCAGGCCTTCGACGTCGATGCGGATCAGCCGTTCGCCATCGGCCAGGTTGAAGCCCCCGTGGGGAAGGCCTTCGGCTTTCAAGCGATCGTCCAGCCCGAGCCGCGCCATTAGTCCGACCGTGCCTTGTTCGAGCACGCCGGCGCGGATGCGTGACAGCACGTGATCGCTGTTCTGGCGCTCGATCACCACGCAATCGATGCCCTCGCTGCGCAGCAAATGGCCGAGCAGCAGACCGGCCGGTCCCGCGCCTATGATTGCCACTTGCGTCTTCATGACCTGCCACCCCTTCGCAGTATTGTGCGCCAAGATTGACATCTTCCCGTGCGCGGGGACAGGATCGCGCCGGACAGTCTGCTGGACGATTTGGGACTACCTCGACAATGCCCGACCCCATTCCCAGCTTTGCGCTCTACGGCGAAGACCGCGCAGCATCGCCGCGCATCTTCGCTCATATCGAGACGATTGCCGCGCGCAGTTCATTGCATGATTGGGAAATCGCGCCGCATCGTCATGCCGATTTCGTGCAGATTTTGCTGGTTGAATCAGGACAGGCGGATATCGCGCTGGACGGGACACAGCAGGCGTGCTGGGCGCCATTTGCGGTCATCGCGCCTCCGCACGCCGTTCATGGATTTCGTTTTGCGCCCGATACCGAAGGCTATGTCCTGACGCTTTCGTCGGACTTCGTGACGCGCGCTCAAGGCCCGGACGATCCGTTGCAGCGCCTGTTCGGGCAAGGCGGCATCGCCGAGTTTCAGACCGCAGCCGCCCGGACATTATTGCTGCTGGCGCGCGAGATGCTGGGGCAACTGGTGCTTCGCCCCGATGACACCGGCCTCCACCTGGCGTTGGCCGAAGCGATCGCCAGGTTGCTGGCAGCCTTGGCCGAACCAGGCACCGCGCCGTCGGCCGATCCGCGCATCGCTCGCTTCCGCGCGCTGGTCGAACGCCATTTCCGCGAGCATCGCGGGCTCGATTTCTATGCTGCACAGCTCGGCACGACCCGTCGCACGCTCGCGCGGCTGACCGCGGCGCGGCTGGGGGCCAGCCCCAAGCAAGTGATCGATCAGCGCCTTGCGGCCGAGGCGCGCCGGCTGTTGCACTACACCAATGCCGGTGCCGCGCAGGTGGCCGCTGAACTCGGGTTCGACGATCCCTCGTGGTTTTCGCGGTTCTACTTGCGGACCACGGGGCGACGGCCACGCATGGACAAGCGTGCGCCCAGCGCGGCTTGATCGAACGCATACGATTGCTGGTCGCAGGAGCGTCGGCGATCGCTTAGGCTGTTTGGCACCTTCTGCGACGAGCGAGCTTTGCCATGACCAGTCAGACCGGCGCTGTGATCCCCCAAGAAACCCCATGGTGGCGCGGCGCCGCGATTTACCAGATCTACCCGCGCAGCTTTGCCGATTCCAATGGCGATGGCGTGGGCGATCTGGCCGGGATCACCGCGCATCTCGATCACGTCGCCGCGCTGGGCGTCGATGCGATCTGGATATCGCCGTTCTTCACCTCGCCGATGAAGGACTTCGGCTACGATGTTGCGGACTACTGCGATGTCGATCCGATCTTCGGCACGCTGGCGGATTTCGATGCATTGGTGTCACGCGCGCATGACCTCGGGCTGAAGGTGATCGTCGACCAGGTCTATGCGCATACTTCGGACCAGCATGCGTGGTTCGCCGAGAGCCGGTCCGATCGCACCAACCCCCGCGCCGACTGGTACGTGTGGGTGGACCCACGGCCCGACGGCACGCCGCCCAACAACTGGCAATCGGTGTTCGGTGGCCCGGCCTGGACCTGGGATGCGCGGCGCTGCCAATACTACATGCATACCTTCCTGAAAGAGCAGCCACAGCTTAACGTCCATCTGACAGCGGTGCAGGACGCGTTGCTCGATACCGCGCGGTTCTGGCTCGATCGGGGCGTCGATGGCTTCCGGCTCGATGCGCTCAACCACGCGATGGCCGATCCGCTGCTGCGCGACAATCCGCCTGCGCCAGACGACGGCAAACCGCGCACGCGTCCGTTCGATTTCCAGATCAAGCTGCACAGCCAGTCGCAGCCGGGGGTGGTTGGCTTCATCGAAAAAATTCGGCGGGTGTGTGACGATTACGGCGCGGTGTTCACCGTGGCCGAAGTCGGCGGGTCTGATGCAGATGCCGAGATGAAGGCATTCACCGCAGGAAACGCCAGGCTGAGCAGCGCTTACGGGTTCGACTTCCTCTATGCGCCCGCGCTCACTTCCAAGCTGGTCGTGGAAGCGATGGCGGTGTGGACGGACGAGCCGGGGATCGATGGCGCTGCGCAAGGCTGGCCTAGCTGGGCGTTCGAGAATCACGATGCGCCGCGCGCGGTCTCGCGCTGGGCGGCTGCGGCAAATCGCGCGCAATTCGCAGCGATGAAGATCCTGCTGCTGGTGGCCTTGCGCGGCAACGTGATCCTGTATCAGGGCGAGGAACTGGGACTAGAGCAGGACGACATTCCGTTCGAACTGCTCCAGGACCCGGAAGCGATCGCCAACTGGCCGCTGACGCTGTCGCGCGATGGGGTGCGCACCCCGATGCCGTGGCGGGCCGATGCGCCGCACGGTGGCTTCACGATGGGAACGCCGTGGTTGCCGTTGGGGGCTGCCAACCTGGCGCACGCGGTCGATCGGCAGGAGAACGATCCGGCCTCGTTGCTGGCACTGACCCGCGATGCGCTGGCGCTGCGCAAAGCAAACCCGGCGCTGCGGCTGGGGGCGTTTGACTTGCTCCATGCCGATGCGGCGGTGCTGGCGTTTGCGCGCAGCACGGCAGATCAAGGATTGGTCTGCGTATTCAACCTTTCGCCCGAAGCCGTTTCCTGGCCAGCGGGCGTGGCCAATGCTGGCCGCACGATTGCTTCTGCCAATGGTGGCGAGCCGGGGCAACTTCGCGCTTGTGCAGCCGTGCTGTTCGAAATCGAGACCTGACGCTCCAGCCCTGCACAACCAGCCCGCGGCCGCCAGGCTTTGCATGTTGCAATGCACAACGGTTTCCCCGCATACTTATGCGTGCTGCAAGCGTCTTGGCGGCAGGCTATCGGTCCTGTCGAGGGTAGCTGCAAGCCGCCACGCGCCGCGATCAGCCTGACCCGGAGAAGCCCGCACGATGCCTGCATTTTCAACTACCAGTTCCGGCACGCTGCTCCTGTTCGGCGCCACCGGAGATTTGTCGCGGCGGATGCTGCTGCCTTCGCTGTTCGCGCTGCATGAAGACGGCCTGATCGGTCCGTCAGTGGCAGAAGGCGGGGTGCGGATCGTCGGCACCGCGCGGTCCGAGCACGACGACGCCGATTTCCAGGCCTTCGCCAAACAGGCGCTTGAAGAATTCCTGCCCGCCGATCGCAAGGACGAGAGCAAGCTTTCGGCTTTTCTGGAACGGTTATCCTACCAGACGCTCGATGCCTCGCGGATCGAAGGCTTCGAGGCGCTGGCGGAAAAGCTGGGCGACACCTCTGGCGGCTTGTCGATCTTCCTTTCCACCGCGCCGGCCCTGTTCGAAGCGACCATCGCCGGCCTGGCGCACGCGGGCCTTGCGCACCAGGGCGTGAGGATCGGCCTTGAGAAACCGCTTGGCAATGATCTCGCCTCGTCGCGGCGGATCAACGATGCGGTGGCGGCGGCCTTTGCCGAAGACCAGATCTTCCGCATCGATCATTATCTCGGCAAGGAAACCGTCCAGAATCTGATGGCGCTGCGCTTCGCCAACATGATGTTCGAACCGCTGTGGAATTCGGCCGGGATCGATCATGTGCAGATCACCATAAGCGAAACCGTAGGTCTGGAAGGGCGCAAGGGCTTCTACGACGAGACGGGCGCGCTGCGCGACATGGTGCAGAACCATATGCTCCAACTGGTTGCGCTGACCGCGATGGAACCGCCTGCCGAATTCGACGCCACCTCGATCCGCGACGAAAAGGTCAAGCTGCTGCGTGCGCTGCGGCCGGTCGACGCCAGGGACATGGTGCGCGGGCAATATTCGGCGGGCGCGGTCAAGGGCGGGAGCGGCAGTGTCGGCGTCGGGGGCTATCTCGATGACCTGGCCGAACCGTCGGGCACCGAGACGTTCGTCGCGCTCAAGACGCATGTCGACAACTGGCGCTGGCAGGGCGTGCCGTTCTACTTGCGCACCGGCAAGCGGCTGGCCGAGCGGCGCAGCGAAATCGTGATCCAGTTCAAATGCGTGCCGCACAACATTTTCTCGGGCAAGAACGCGCGGTTGAAGGCCAACCGGCTGGTGATCCGGCTTCAGCCCGAGGAATATGTGCGGTTGCAGGTCATGGCCAAGGAGCCCGGCCTCGATCGCGGCGGCATAGTGCTGCGCGAAGTGCCGCTCGATCTGTCGCTGACCGACGCTTTCGCCAAGGCGCGCCGGAGGATTGCGTATGAACGGCTGCTGCTCGATCTGATCGAAGGCGCACAGACCCTGTTCGTCCGGCGTGACGAGGTCGAGGCGCAGTGGCAGTGGGTCGATGCGATCCGCGCCCTGTGGGCTTCGGAGTCGATGGATACGAAGCCGTACACGTCCGGCAGTTGGGGGCCGAATGCCGCCATTGCACTGACCGAGCGCGATGGCCGAAGCTGGAATGACTGATCCCGGTCGCGTCACCTGGGCCGAACCCGGCGATTTGGCTGCGGTGGCGGAGCGGGTTGCGGCTGAACTGGCCCGGCCAAGGCCACTGCGGCTGTGCGTACCGGGTGGATCGACCGCGCCCAAGGTGTTTGCGATGCTGGCCGAACATGGGCTGGATTGGGCCGATGTGACGATCACGCTGAACGACGATCGTCGCGTGCCCGATGATCACCCGGCCAGCAACCACGGCAAATTGCGCGCGGCACTGCCCGATGTGGCGATCGAGCGACTGGTCGAAGGAGCGGAAGTGGCGCCGTTCGATCTCGTTTGGCTGGGCATGGGCGAGGACGGCCATGTCGCCTCGCTGTTCCCGCATATGCGCGCCGAATTGCGGCCCGGGCCACGCGTGATCGCCACCACCCCGATCCCGCTTCCCCCCGAAGCGCCGTTCGACCGGCTGTCGCTCAACTGGCGGGCGCTGTTCGCCACGCGCGAGGTGATCCTGGTCGTCACCGGCGCGGCCAAGCGCCGCGTGATCGAAGCTGCACTCGCGGGGGCGGACTTGCCCGTCGCCACTTTATTCGCCGGTGCTCAAGCCCCCGTCACCATCTACTGGAGCGCATGATGACCCTGCACCCTGTCGTCGCGAAAGTCACCGAGCGGATCATCGAACGCTCGCGCGCCAGCCGCGAGCGCTACCTCGACCTGATCGATCGCGCGCGAGAAGCGGGCGTCAACCGACCGACCTTGTCGTGCGGCAACCTGGCGCACGGTTTCGCGGCGAGCGGCGAGGACAAGATCGCGATCCGTGGCGGCAAGGCGCCCAACATCGGGATCGTCACCGCCTACAACGACATGCTTTCGGCGCACCAGCCTTACGCGAAATATCCCGACCAGATCCGGGTGTGGGCGCGCGAGATCGGCGCCACCGCGCAAGTCGCGGGCGGGGTTCCGGCGATGTGCGACGGGGTGACGCAAGGCCAGGATTCGATGGAACTGTCGCTGTTCAGCCGCGACGTCATCGCGATGAGTACGGCGGTGGGACTCAGCCACGGCATGTTCGAAAGCGCGCTGCTGCTCGGCATCTGCGACAAGATCGTGCCCGGCCTGCTGATCGGCACTTTGCGCTTTGGGCATTTGCCGACGATCCTGGTGCCCTCGGGCCCGATGCCGACCGGGCTGCCCAACCGCGAAAAGGCGCGTGTCCGCCAGCTTTACGCCGAGGGCAAGGTGGGCGAGACCGAACTGCTCGAAGCCGAAAGCGAAAGCTACCACGCGGCGGGCACTTGCACCTTCTACGGCACCGCCAATTCCAACCAGATGATGATGGAGATGATGGGGCTGCACATGCCCGGTTCCAGCTTCGTGTTCCCCAATACCAAGCTGCGGCAGGCGCTGACCCGCGCAGCGGTGCATCGCGTGGCGGAGATCGGCTGGGACGGTAGCGATTATCGCCCTCTCGGCCACTGTGTCGATGAAAAGGCTATCATCAACGCGGTGATCGGTTTGCTCGCGACGGGTGGATCGACCAACCATTTCATCCACTTGCCCGCGATTGCACGCGCGGCCGGGATCGTGATCGACTGGGATGACATGGACCAGCTTTCGCGCGTGGTGCCGTTGATCGCCAGCGTCTATCCCAATGGCGCGGGCGATGTGAATGTGTTCGCGGCGGCGGGGGGCATGCCTTACGTGCTGCGCGAACTGCTCGGTGCGGGACTGGCGCATGGCGATATCCGCACGGTCTATGGTGCCAGCCTGGCCGAGGGCGCGCAGGAGCCACGGCTCGATGGCGATACGCTGGTGTGGGACGCGGCGCCGGCAGTCAGCGGCAACGATGCGGTGCTGCGCCCGGTCTCGGCGCCATTCCAGCCCGAGGGCGGCTTGCGGCTGCTCGATGGCAATCTGGGCCGAGCCAATATCAAGCTGAGCGCGGTCGATCCGTCGCGCTGGACGATCGAGGCCGAATGCCGCGTATTCGACACCCAGAATGCGGTGCTCGCAGCATTTAAGGCTGGGGAACTCAACCAGGACGTGGTGGTGGTGGTGCGCTTCCAGGGGCCGGCCGCCAACGGCATGCCCGAACTGCACAAGTTGACGCCGTCGCTGGGCGTGTTGCAGGACAAAGGCTTCCGCGTTGCGCTGGTCACCGACGGGCGGATGTCGGGCGCATCGGGCAAGGTTCCCGCGGCGATCCACGTCTCGCCCGAAGCCAAGCTGGGCGGCGCGCTGGCGCTGCTGCGCGATGGCGACCGGGTGCGCGTGTGCGCGGAAAAGGGCGAATTGACCGCGCTGGTCGATCCTGCCGAATGGGCGGCGCGCGAACCCGCTGGCGTTCCCCCCGAGGCCTGGGGTACAGGGCGCGAATTGTTCGCGTTGATGCGGCATCATTCGGACCCTGCCGAACACGGCGGGTCGGCGATGCTGGCGGCGGCCGGGCTGTAGTCGTGAGCCTTGGGGGGCGGATTTGAAGCTGGTCGCGGTTGATATCGGGGGCACGCATGCGCGCTTCGCCATTGCCGAAGTTGACGGCGGCCGGGTCGTGTCGCTGGGCGAGGCAACCACGCTCAAGACCGCTGAATACGCCAGCTTCCAACTCGCCTGGGAAGCATTCGGGCGCGCGCAGCCCGGCTTCTTGCCGAAAGCCGCAGCAATCGCGGTAGCGGGGCCGGTCGGGGGCGAGTTGATCAAGTTCACCAACAACCCCTGGATCGTGCGCCCGGCGCTGATCGACGAGAAGCTGGGTGTCGATCGCCACGTGCTGGTCAATGATTTCGCGGCGGTGGCGCACGCGGTGGCGCAAGCCGGGCCCGAGCATTTCATCCACTTGACCGGGCCTGAAGCGCCGCTTCCGGCCGAGGGCGTAACCAGCGTGGTCGGTCCCGGAACGGGGCTGGGCGTCGCGCAATTGTGGCGCGATATTGAGGGCTACCGCGTCCAGCCCACCGAAGGCGGGCACATCGATTTCGCCCCCCTCGACAAGATTGAGGACGCGATTCTTGCGCGTTTGCGTCAGCGCCACCGCCGCGTTTCGGCCGAGCGTGTGGTGGCGGGGCCGGGCATTGTCGATATCTACGAAACGCTTGCGCATCTTGATGGAGCCGCGTTCGTGCCACTCGACGACAAGTCGATCTGGCAACTCGGTACCAGCGGCGATGACAGCCTTGCCGCCGCCGCAGTCGATCGGTTCTGCCTGTGCCTGGGCAGCGTGGCGGGCGATCTGGTGCTGGCACAAGGTGCGCAGGCGCTGGTCATGGCAGGCGGGCTGGGCTTGCGCATCAAGGACACGCTGCTGCGATCGGGCTTTGCCGAGCGGTTCCGCGCCAAGGGCCGGTTCGAGGCGCTGATGGCGGCGATCCCGGTCAAGCTGATCACGCACCCGCAACCCGGCTTGCTCGGCGCGGCGGCGGCATTCGCGCAGCAGTTCGATTGATCTCTGGACTCCTGCGCCCGACCGTTTAATCGATCGATTAAACGAAGGTGCGAGGGAGAGTTTGCCATGGGATATTCGCCGTTCGACCTGACCGGCAAGGTCGCGCTGATCACCGGGGGCAATGGCGGGATCGGGTTTGGCATGGCCGAAGCGCTGGCGCAGGCTGGGGCCGATGTGGTGATCTGGGGCACCAATCCCGACAAGCTTGAAGCCGCCCGCAACAAACTGGAGGCAACCGGCCGCCACGTCCGTGCCGAAGCCGTGGACGCAGCCGATGAGGCCGCGATCGAAGCTGCGATGGATGCAGCCATCGCCGAAATGGGCCGGCTCGATTTCGTCGCTGCCAACGCTGGTCGCGGATCGCGAAGCCCCTCGTTCCACGAAACCGACACCGCAATCTGGCACCACGTCATGGCGCTCAATCTCGATGGCGTGTTCTGGACCTTGCGCGCCGCCTGCCGCCACATGGCTGCGCGCGCCGAGGCAGGCGATCCCGGCGGATCACTGCTGGCGATTTCCTCGACGTCTGCGATCCACGGCGCTCCCGCCAACCAGGCTTATGCCGCCAGCAAGGGTGCTTTGCTGCCGCTGGTGAAGGGCATCGCGGTCGAATACGCGCGGCACGGCGTGCGCGCCAACGCGGTGCTGCCCGGCTGGACCCGCTCGGACATGACTGCGGGGCTGCAAGCGTGGGACACGTTCAACAAGAAGGCGATCGGCCGCGTGCCGATGCGGCGCTGGGGCGAGCCCGAGGATTTCGGCGGTATCGCGGTCTATCTCGCCAGCGATGCCTCGCGCTTCCACACCGGCGACGCGATGGTGATCGACGGCGGCTACACCGTCTATTGATCTGCCTGGCTACGCGGGCACGATCTTTTTTGCACTGCGGCATCGACCTGACGCTACGGCTTGCCAAGCGCACCGCTCTGGCATAGCGGCAATTTAACCGCGCGATTGAATTGTCCCTTTGGGCAGCGCGGGCGTGACGTGCCATTGCGGGGGAAATGCAGGATGAAGCTCGGCCGGCTCAACCACATCGGCATCGCCACGCCCTCGATCGCCGATTCGATCGTGTTTTACCGCGACGTGATGGGCGCCACCCAGATTTGCGAGCCGTTCGACCTGCCCGCGCAAGGCGTGAAGGTGTGTTTCGTCGATACGCCGACCGTTTCCGGCATGAATGGAACGCAAATCGAACTGATCGAACCGCTAGGTGAAAACTCCTCGATCCTGGGCTTTATCGCCAAGAACCCGCAGGGCGGCCAGCACCACATGTGCTACGAAGTGCCCGATATCTACGCTGCCAAGGCCTGGTTCGAAAGCCAGGGCAAGCGCGTGCTGGGTGAACCGCGCATCGGCGCGCACGGCACGCTGATCATCTTCGTCCACCCGCGCGACATGGGCGGGGTGCTGACCGAAATCATGGAAACGCCAAAAGGAACGCATTGATGAGCTATGAAACCATCACCGTCGAGGTTTCCGACCAGATTGCGACGATCACGCTCAACCGTCCCGAGCGGATGAACGCCTGCTCGCTCGACATGGCGGGCGAGATCAACGATGCGGTATCGTCGCTCGCAGGCGCGCGCTGCCTGGTCATCACCGGCGCGGGGCGCGGGTTCTGCTCGGGCGCAGATCTTTCTGCACGGGGAGAACGCTCGATCAGCGGGGGCGAGGGCAGCTACATCGCGCTCACCCGCCATTACAACCCGATGATGGTCAACCTGGCGCGGCTCAACATGCCGATCATCACCGCGGTCAACGGCGCGGCGGCGGGCGTGGGCTGCTCTATCGGCCTCGCCGGCGATTTCGTGATCGCGGGGCGCAGCGGCTATTTCCTCCAGGCCTTCGTCAACATCGGACTGGTACCAGACGGAGGCGCGAGCTGGATGCTGCCGCGCATGGTCGGCAAGGCACGCGCCACCGAAATGATGATGCTGGGCGAGAAGATCAGCGCCGAAAAAGCGGTGGATTGGGGCCTGATCTACAAGATGGTCGAGGATGACCAGCTCCAGGCCGAAGCCCGCGCGCTGGCCACCCGGCTCGCCAACGGGCCGACGGTGTCTTATGCGGTGATGCGCAAGAGCATCCTGATCGCCATGGAAAACAGCTATTCCGAGCAGTTGCTGGCCGAGGCCGAGGGGCAGCGCATCGCTGCCGGCAGCGCAGACGCGGCCGAAGGCGGCATGGCTTTCCTTGAAAAGCGCAAGCCCGCGTTCAAGGGACAGTAACGATGGCGAACCTCGAAGACTGGCAGAAGGCGGCGGCGAAGGAGGTCAAGGGCAGAGACCTGACGTGGCACACCCCCGACGGCATCGACGTCAAGCCGCTCTATACCGCTGCCGACGTGCGCGAGGACCCGGGCCTGCCCGGCTTCGCGCCGTTCACACGCGGCGTTCGCGCCAGCATGTACGCGGGCCGGCCGTGGACGATCCGGCAATATGCGGGCTTCTCCACTGCCGAGGCATCTAACGCCTTCTATCGCCGCAACCTGGCGGCAGGGCAAAAGGGCCTCTCAGTCGCGTTCGATCTCGCCACGCACCGGGGATACGACTCAGACCACCCGCGCGTGGTCGGCGATGTCGGCAAAGCGGGGGTCGCGATCGACAGCGTCGAGGACATGAAGATCCTGTTCGACGGCATCCCGCTCGACAAGATGTCGGTCTCGATGACGATGAACGGCGCGGTGATCCCGATCCTGGCTTTCTTCATCGTGGCGGGCGAGGAGCAGGGCGTGCCGGTCGAGGCGCTCGACGGGACCATCCAGAACGACATCCTCAAGGAGTTCATGGTCCGCAACACCTATATCTATCCACCCGAACCGAGCATGCGGATTATTTCGGACATCTTCGGATATACCAGCCGCAAGATGCCGAAATTCAACAGCATTTCGATCTCCGGCTACCACATGCAGGAAGCCGGCGCGACGCAAGTACAGGAACTGGCGTTCACCATCGCCGACGGCATGGAATACGTGAAGTACGGCGTGGCCAGCGGGCTCGATATCGACAAGTTCGCCGGGCGCCTGTCGTTCTTCTTCGCGATCGGCATGAACTTCTTCATGGAAGTGGCCAAGCTGCGCGCGGCGCGGGTGCTGTGGCACCGCGTGATGACGAAGCTGGGCGCGCAGGACGAACGCTCCAAAATGCTGCGCACGCACTGCCAGACCAGCGGCGTCAGCTTGCAGGAGCAGGACCCCTACAACAACGTCATCCGCACCACGATCGAGGCGATGGCGGCGATGCTGGGCGGCACCCAGTCGCTCCACACTAACGCGCTCGACGAAGCGATCGCGCTGCCCACCGACTTTTCCGCCCGGATCGCGCGCAACACGCAGATCGTGATCCAGGAAGAAACCGGCATGTGCAACGTGGTCGATCCGCTGGGCGGCTCGTACTACATCGAGAGCCTGACCAGCGAACTGGTCGACCAGGCCTGGGCGATCATCGAGCGCGTCGAGGCCGAGGGCGGCATGGCCAAGGCGGTCGCTGCCGGTTGGCCCAAGGCGATGATCGAGGAAGCCTCCGCCGCGCGCCAAGCGCGGGTGGACAAGGGCGAGGACACGATCGTCGGCGTCAACAAGTACCGCCGCGCCGAGGAAGACCATCTCGAAACGATGGAGGTGGACAACCACGCGGTGCGCGAAGGGCAGATCTCCCGGCTCAAGGCCACCCGCGCCGCGCGCGACGAAACCAAGTGCCGCGCCGCTTTGGCTGCGCTGACCGAGGGCGCCAAGGGTTCGGGCAACCTGCTCGAACTGGCGGTCGACGCCGCGCGCCACCGCGCGACGCTGGGCGAGATTTCGGACGCGATGGAAGTGGCGTTCAACCGCTATGCTACGCAGCCGGTGCCGGTGCGCGGCGTTTACGGCCCGGCTTACGCGGGCGACAGCCGTTACCAGCAAGTTCTCGACGGGGTGGAGGCGGTCAAGCGCCGGCTCGGCCGGAGCCCACGCCTGCTCGTCGCCAAGATGGGGCAGGACGGGCACGATCGTGGCGCCAACGTGATCGCCAGCGCGTTCGGCGACATGGGCTTCGACGTGACCAGCAGCCCGTTGTTCCAGACGCCCGAGGAGACGGTGGTGCTGGCGCTCGACAACGGGGTGGACGCGATCGGCGCCAGCTCGCTCGCCGCCGGGCACAAGACGCTGATCCCCGAACTGATCCAGCGCCTGCGCGCCGCTGGGCGCAGTGATATCAAGGTCGTCGCGGGCGGAGTGATCCCGCCGCAGGACTACGATTTCCTGCGCGAAGCCGGTGTGCAGGGGATCTACGGGCCGGGATCGAACGTGGTTGAGTGTGCGGCAGACATGTTGCGGCTTCTGGGGCACAATATGCCGCCGGCTGGCGACACGTTGGATGAGGCGGCGGAGTGAGGTGATGACCAGAGCGTTATTGTTCTTTGTGGCTGCGATGGCCCCTACGGCACACGCACAGGCATTGGACCCTCAGGTCAGGGTGTTTCACATTCCAGAGCCAGGGCGGGTTCAAACAGTAAGTGCTGGCACAGTTGTTCATGAGTACAGCAAGACGTATTCCTTCACAGTAACCGTGCCGGATATTCAGATGCGAGGAGGTCAGTGGCTTCTCCCACTCGTAGTGGAAGTCGGAACGGCAATGTATCCGGTTGAAACAAAATCGAAATTTAAAGCATGTGTCCAAAACGGGCCGTGTGGTTTAGATGACGATGGCGACGGAATTTTCGACCGTATGGCGCAGGATGACGCCTCCGTGGCTCTGAAATTGAAAACGAAGGTTCCATATCATTCCGAAAGGAAGACGGTCGAAAGGCCTGATAGCTTAAGGCAGATCATTTTATATTTTGGTGCGACGAAGGATACACTCCGACTGTCATATCGTGAATTTAGCAATGATCTTGCAAGACCGGCTTTCACGGAAGAATTTACAATTCCGATCACAGACAAATTCCCGCAAGACATTGCAGTTAAGCAGGTGAAAATGAGAATTCACTCAATTACTGGCTTGGGCATGTCCTATGAAGTTTTGCCATAGATAGGATCGACGATGTTCAAGAAAATCCTCATCGCCAACCGTGGCGAAATTGCGTGCCGGGTGATCAAGACGGCGCGGCGCATGGGCATCCAGACCGTCGCGGTCTATTCGGACGCGGACGCGCGGGCGCCGTTCGTGCGGATGGCGGACGAGGCGGTGCATATTGGCCCGTCGCCGGCCGCCCAATCCTATCTCATCGCCGAAAAGATCATCGCCGCCGCCAAGCAGACCGGCGCCGAGGCGGTCCATCCGGGCTATGGTTTCCTGTCCGAACGCACCTCGTTTGCCTTGAGCGCCAGCTTCTTCGATTCGATCTTGTCCCCCATCGCGGCGATGGCGTTGACGGGCGGCCCGATGAACTCGATCCCCTCGGCGGCGAGCGCTTCGGCGAACGACGTGCGTTCCGAGAGGAAGCCATAGCCCGGATGGACCGCCTCGGCGCCGGTCTGCCTGGCGGCGGCGACGATCTTGTCGGCAATGAGATAGGACTGCGCCGCGGGCGACGGGCCGATATGCACCGCCTCGTCCGCCATCCGCACGAACGGCGCGCGGGCGTCAGCGTCCGAATAGACCGCG
>NZ_JANXWG010000040.1 GCF_025351285.1 Novosphingobium sp. | reverse complement strand
CACGCGGTCGACCGGCTCGATCCCAAGCTGTGGGGCAAGGTCCGCTGCGTGGGCAACCCGGTGCGCGAGGAGGTGCTGACCTTGCGCAGCCACCCGTTCCCCGATTTCACCGAGGATTCGCTGTTTCGCGTGCTGGTGACGGGTGGCAGCCAGGGGGCATCGGTGCTGTCCGAAGTGGTGCCCGATGGGCTGGCGATGCTCCCGCCCGCGCTGCGCCACAGGCTGCAGGTGACGCAGCAGTGCCGGCCCGAGGATATCGAGGCGGTGCGCGCGCGCTATGCGAGCCATGAAATTCCCGCCGAACTCGGCACCTATTTCGAGGACATGGCGAGCCGCCTCGCCGATTGCCACTTGTTCATCGGCCGCGCCGGCGCGAGCACGATTGCCGAACTGACCGCGGTGGGTCGCCCCGCGATCCTGGTGCCGCTGCCGATCGCCACCGACGATCATCAGGCCGCCAACACCCGCGAAATGGTTGCCGCCGGCGGCGCGCGCGCGATCCGGCAGACGGGGTTCACGCCCAAGGAACTGGCCAAGCAGATCCAGACGATGGCGCTCCACCCGACCGCGCTCGCCAATGCGGCGCACGCGGCGTGGAACTGCGGGCTGCCCGATGCCGCGAAGGACCTGGCCGATATCGTCGAAGGCTTCGGCGGCGAGCCGATGATGGATGTGATCCGGCTAGACCATACCTCCGAAGCGCTGGCCAGCGCGGGCGCGGCTTTGGCGAAGGACGCCGACGCATGAGGGGCGTCGGCATCGATATCGGCACGATCCACTTCGTCGGGATCGGCGGGATCGGCATGTCGGGCATCGCCGAAGTGATGCACAACATGGGCTACACCGTGCAGGGCTCGGACATTGCCGAGGGCTACGTGGTCGAAGGCCTGCGCGCGCGCGGGATCAAGGTGCTGATCGGGCACGCCACCGAAAACGTCGCTGGCGTGGCGGTGGTGGTGACGTCAACCGCCGTGAAGCGCGACAATCCCGAAGTGGTCGCCGCGTTGGAGGCCCGCGTGCCGGTGGTCCGCCGCGCCGAAATGCTGGCCGAACTGATGCGGTTGAAGCGCACCGTCGCGGTGGCGGGCACGCACGGCAAGACCACCACCACCAGCATGGTTGCCGCGCTGCTCGACGCCGGCGGGATCGATCCGACCGTGATCAACGGCGGCATCATCAACAGCTACGGATCGAACGCGCGGCTGGGCGCGAGCGAATGGATGGTGGTGGAGGCCGACGAGAGCGACGGCAGTTTCCTGCGGCTCGACGGCACGCTGGCGATCGTCACGAACATCGACCCCGAGCACCTCGATCACTATGGCAGCTTCGACAAGGTCAAGGCCGCCTTCGTCGAATTCATCGAGAACGTGCCATTCTACGGCGCGGCGATGTTGTGCATCGATCACCCCGAAGTGCAGGCGGTGATCTCGAAAGTGCGCGACCGCCGGGTGGTGACTTACGGCTTCTCGGCGCAAGCCGACGTGCGCGGCGACAATGTGGTGCCCGAGCCGGGCGGCAACCGCTTCGACGTGGTGCTGCGCGAGCGGGACGGATCTTCGCGCCGGATCGAGGGCGTCCACCTGCCGATGCCCGGGCGGCATAATGTCCAGAACGCGCTCGCGGCGATCGCGGTGGCGGTCGAGATGGGCTGTTCGGACGAATGCATCCGTGGCGGGTTCGGCAAGTTCACCGGGGTCAAGCGGCGCTTTACGAAGGTCGGCGAAGTGGCCGTGGATGGCGGCATGGCGACGGTGATCGACGATTACGGCCACCACCCTGTTGAAATCCGCGCGGTGCTGGCGGCGGCGCGCGAGGGGGTTACGGAGCGCGTGATTGCCGTGGTCCAGCCGCACCGCTTCACCCGGCTGCGCGATCATATGGAAGACTTCCAGGCCGCGTTCAACGATGCCGATATGGTCTATGTCGCGCCGGTTTACGCGGCGGGCGAGGCACCGATCGCGGGCGTGGATGCCGAGGCGATGGTTGATGGCATCAAGGCGCGCGGGCATCGGGCTGCGTTCACGATCGATGGCGCCGATGCGCTGGCGGCGACACTGGCGCCGCAATTGCACGCGGGCGACATGGTCGTGTGCCTGGGCGCGGGTGACATCACCAAGTGGGCGGCCGGGCTGGCCGATGCGATTGCGGCGGTGAGGGTGGCGGCGTGATAGTGTCCCCGGAATCACGCGTGTCCACCCCCCCTCCGTTCGTGTCGAGCGAAGTCGAGACACCGCGCGGACGCGTCTCGACTTCGCTC
>NZ_JANXWG010000028.1 GCF_025351285.1 Novosphingobium sp. | reverse complement strand
CGGCGGCGCCGAAGATGGTGATTTCGCTGGGTGCGGACGAGGTGGATTCTGCCAAGTTCGCCGGCTCGATGATCGTCTATATCGGCCACCACGGCGACAAGGGCGCGCACGCGGCGGACGTGATCCTGCCGGGCAGCGCCTTCACCGAGAAGGACGGCACTTACGTCAACACCGAAGGCCGCGTGCAATTCGCCGAAAAGGCGGTGTTCGCGCCGGGCGATGCGCGCGAGGACTGGACGATCCTGCGCGCGCTGTCCGATGCGCTGGGCGTGACGGTCGGGTTCGACAGCTTTGCCGCCCTGCGCGCCAAGATGATCGCCGAAGTGCCTGCGCTGGGCGTCGAAGGCCTCGCCAATTACGGCGCGCTGCCCAAGGCGGACGGCAACGCGATCGCCAGCGGCACGATCGGCTATCCGATCAAGGACCGTTACCTGGTCAACGCGATCTGCCGCGCGAGCCCGACCTTGCAACGTTGCTCGGCAGAACTGATCCACGGTGAAAGCTTTGCGGAGGCCGCGGAATGACCTCCTTTTTTCAAGACTTCTACCTGCTTGGCTGGGTTCACCAGTGGCAGCTATTGCATGTTACGATGGGTTATGCACCCGCTTGGGCGCTGGCCACCATCGCCGGCATCCTGCTGATCGCGTTTCCGCTGATGCTCGGCGTGGCGATGATCATTTATGCCGATCGCAAGATCTGGGCGGCGATGGCGCTGCGCAAGGGGCCGAACGTGGTCGGGCCGTTCGGGCTGCTCCAGTCGTTCGCCGACGGGTTGAAGGTGTTCCTGCAGGAAACCATCATCCCCTCGGCCGCGAACAAGGCGCTGTTCCTGATCGCGCCGATCGTGACCTTTACGGTCGCGTTACTGGCCTGGGCGGTGATCCCGTTCAATTCGGGCGCGATCCTGGCCGATATCAACGTGGGCCTGCTCTACGTGCTCGCGATCAGTTCGCTGGGGGTTTACGGCACGGTGATGGCGGGTTGGGCTTCGAACTCGAAGTACCCGTTTTTCAGCGCGATGCGCGCCTCTGCTCAGATGATTTCGTACGAAGTGTCGATCGGGTTCATCCTGATCTGCGTGGTGCTGTGGGCGGGGACGTTCAACCTCGACGGCATCGTCCAGGCGCAAAAGAGCCATGTGTGGATCATCAACGGCTTCGTCGCTAACCCGCTGCTGTTCCCGATGTGGGTGATGTTCCTGATTTCGGGCATGGCCGAAACCGGCCGCGCGCCGTTCGACCTGACCGAGGCCGAGAGCGAGCTCGTCGCCGGCTACCAGACCGAATATTCGAGCATGAGCTTCGCGCTCTACTGGCTGGGCGAATACGCCAACGTGCTGCTGATGTGCGCGCTCAACGCCACGCTGTTCTGGGGTGGATACCTGCCGCCGCTCGACCTGCCGTTCCTGTACTTTATTCCAGGCACGATGATCAGCCTCGGCTTCTTCTGGCTGTTTCTCAAGATCCTGTTCTTCTTCTTCATCTTCAGCTGGGTGAAGGCGACCGTGCCAAGGTATCGCTATGACCAGTTGATGCGGCTGGGCTGGAAGGTGTTCCTGCCGCTGTCGCTGTTCTTCGTGTTCCTGGTGAGCGGGTATCTGATGGCAACGCACCATTTCTGTGATGCTGATCAGACATTGTATTCTGATGCTGGCCAATATGCGCGAATGCAGAGCAGTGGAGTTTGCAAGTGAGCGTCGGACAACTCATCAAAGCTTTCACGCTGTGGGAGTTCCTCAAGGCGCACTGGTTGACCTTGCAGTACTTCTTCAAGCCCAAGGCGACGATCAACTATCCGTTCGAGAAGAACCCGCTCTCGCCCCGCTTCCGTGGCGAGCACGCGTTGCGCCGCTATGCCAATGGCGAGGAACGCTGCATCGCGTGCAAGCTGTGCGAGGCGGTGTGCCCGGCCCAAGCCATTACAATTGAATCCGAGCCAAGGGATGACGGCAGCCGCCGCACCACGCGTTACGATATCGACATGACCAAGTGCATTTTCTGCGGCTTTTGCCAGGAAGCCTGCCCGGTCGATGCCATCGTCGAGGGGCCGAACTTCGAATACGCGACCGAAACGCGCGAGGAACTGCTCTACGACAAGACCAAGCTGCTCGCGAACGGGGACAAGTGGGAGCGGGCCTTGGCCGCGAACCTTGAAGCCGATGCGCCCTACCGCTAGAGGCCGCGCGACGATGGGGATCCGTCCATGATTCAGGCTTTCGCCTTCTATCTCTTCGCCGTGCTGGTGATCGCGAGCGGTGCGTTCTGCATCCTGGCGCGCAATCCGGTGCATTCGGTGCTGTGGCTGATCGTGGCGTTCTTCAACGCGGCGGGACTCATGGTGCTGGTGGGCGCCGAGTTCATCGCGATGCTGCTGGTGATCGTCTACGTCGGCGCGGTGGCGGTGCTGTTCCTGTTCGTGGTGATGATGCTCGACATCGATTTTGCCGAACTGCGCGCCGGGTTCGTGCGCAATTTCCCGCTTGGGATCGCTCTGGCGCTGGTGCTGGTGAGCGAACTGGTGCTGGGGCTGGGCGCGCTGAAAGTGGGTGGGCTCAAGCTCGGCGCCTCTGATGGCAGCGCGATGACCGCCACCGGGCAAAGCAATATCGAGGCGATCGGCGCGCTGCTCTACAGCCGCTACCTGTTCGTGTTCGAAGCGTCGGGAATGATCCTGCTGGTGGCGATGATCGGCGCGATCGTGCTGACGCACCGTCAGCGCAGCGATACGCGCGGGCAGAACATTTCGCGCCAAGTTGCGCGCCGGCCCGATGAGGCCACGCGCAACGAACGGCCCGAAGTTGGCCAAGGGATTCAACTGTGATCGGCCCAAGTTCTATCGGTATTGAACATTACATCGTGGTGAGCTCGATCCTGTTTGTGCTCGGCGTGCTGGGGATTTTCCTCAACCGCAAGAACGTGATCATCATCCTGATGGCGATCGAATTGATCCTGCTCGCGGTGAACCTCAACTTCGTCGCGTTCAGCGCCTTCCTGCATGACCTCACCGGCCAGATTTTCGCTATGTTCGTGCTAACCGTGGCGGCGGGCGAGGCGGCGATTGGCCTGGCCATCCTGGTCATCTATTTCCGCCGGCGCGGCACGATCGCGGTCGACGACGTCAACCGGATGAAGGGGTAAGTCCGTTGCAAATCCTCTTCATCGTTTTCCTGCCGTTGCTGGCAGCTATCGTGGGCGGCCTTGGCAACAAGGCGCTCGGCAACTTGGCGGTCAAGACGTTGACCACCGGCGCGCTGTTCATCAGTTGCGCGCTGTCGTGGCCGATCTTCATCAGCTTCCTCAGCGGCCATGCCGAAGCGAGTGTCACCCCGGTGCTCCACTGGGTCTCATCGGGCGCGATGCAGTTCGATTGGGCGCTGCGCGTCGATACGTTGACCGCGGTGATGCTGGTGGTGGTGACCAGCGTCTCGGCCTTGGTCCACCTCTATTCGTGGGGATACATGGACGAGGACCCCGATCAGCCGAGGTTCTTCGCCTACCTCAGCCTGTTCACCTTCGCGATGCTGATGCTGGTGACGGCGGACAACCTCGTCCAGATGTTCTTCGGCTGGGAAGGTGTGGGGCTCGCATCGTACCTGCTGATCGGGTTCTGGTTCCGCAAGCCCAGCGCCAACGCTGCCGCGCAGAAGGCCTTCGTGGTCAACCGCGTGGGTGACTTGGGCTTCATGCTCGGCATTTTCGGCACGTATTGGGTGTTCGGCACGGTCTCGATCCCGGCGATCCTCGATGCGGTGCCGTCGGTGCACGGCCAGATGATCCATTTCCTGGGTCATCAGTGGGATACGATGACCGTGCTGTGTATCCTGCTGTTCATCGGCGCGATGGGCAAATCGGCGCAGTTGGGTCTGCACACCTGGCTGCCCGACGCGATGGAAGGTCCGACCCCGGTTTCGGCGCTGATCCACGCGGCCACGATGGTGACTGCAGGCGTGTTCATGGTCTGCCGGCTTTCGCCGATGTTCCATGCGAGCCCGACCGCGTCCACGTTCGTGACCTTCATCGGCGCCGCAACCTGCTTGTTCGCCGCCACGGTCGGCACCACGCAGTGGGACATCAAGCGGGTGATCGCCTATTCGACCTGCTCGCAGCTCGGCTACATGTTCTTCGCGGCGGGCGTCGGCGCTTATGGCGCGGCGATGTTCCACTTGTTCACGCACGCCTTCTTCAAGGCGCTGCTGTTCCTGGGCGCGGGCTCGGTGATCCACGCGATGCACCACGAGCAGGACATGCGCTATTACGGCGGCTTGCGGAAAGAAATCCCGCTGACCTTCTACGCGATGACAGCGGGTACGCTCGCCATCACCGGGGTGGGCATCGCAGGCGCTTTCGGGTTCGCCGGGTTCTATTCGAAGGACGCGATCCTCGAAGCCGCCTTCGCCAGCGGCAGCGAGATGGGCCGCTTCGCCTGGGGCATGGGCGTGTTCGCCGCGCTGCTGACCAGCTTCTATTCGTGGCGGCTGGTGTTCCTGACCTTCTTCGGCAGGCCCCGCTGGGCGCAGTCCGAGCATATCCAGCACGCGGTTCACGATGTGCACGGCCATGGCGATCATGCGCAGGACGATCACGCGCACGACGATCACTCGCATGGGGCCCATGGCCACGATGCGCATGGCGACGGCACCGCCGGCTACCACCCGCACGAAAGCCCGCTGTCGATGCTGATCCCGCTCGGCTTGCTGTCGGTGGGCGCCATTTTCGCCGGCTGGGTGTTCGCACCGCATTTTGTAGGCCTCGAAGGCGCGGCCGAGTTCTGGAAGGGCGCGGTGATCGTCGACAAGGAGCTGATCGAGGCATCCGAGCACATCGGCTTTTGGAGCCTTGCGCCCACGATCGTGATGCTCACCGGGCTGTTCGTCGCCTGGTACGCCTATATCCGCAACCCGCGCTTCCCGGCGCTTTTCGTCGAGCAGTTCACCGTCGTCCACCGTTTCCTCTACAACAAGTGGTACTTCGACGAGCTGTACGACCTGATTTTCGTCCGCCCCGCGTTCTGGATCGGGCGACAGTTCTGGAAGCTCGGCGATATAGGCATCATCGATCGCTTTGGCCCCAATGGTGCCGCCTGGGTGGTTGCGCAAGGCAGCCGCGCCGCGGTGAAACTGCAATCGGGATATCTCTATAGTTATGCATTGGTCATGCTCGTCGGACTTGTCGGCGCGGTCAGCTGGGTGATCGCACGATGACGGGTTTTCCGATCCTTTCGCTGATGCTGCTGGTGCCGCTCGTCGGGGCGGTGGCCTGCCTCAAGGCTTCTGCGCCCACCGCGCGGATGATCGCGTTGGTGGCCACGCTGATCGACTTTGCGCTCGGCGTCGTGCTGTGGAGCCAATATCAGATCGGCGGCCCGCAGTGGCAGTTCACCGAGCATGCCGCCGTGTTCGCGGGCTTCTCGTGGAAGCTGGGCATCGATGGCATCGCATTGATGTTGATCGAACTGTCGGTATTCCTGATGCCGGTGTGCATCGGCGCGAGCTGGACTTCGATCCAGACCCGCGTCGGCGAATACATGGCGGCGTTCCTGCTGATGGAAACGCTGATGATCGGCGTTTTCACTGCGCAGGATCTGTTCCTGTTCTACATCTTCTTCGAAGCCGGCCTGATCCCGATGTACCTGATCATCGGGGTGTGGGGCGGCGCGGACCGGATCTACGCCAGCTACAAGTTCTTCCTCTACACGCTGCTCGGCTCGGTACTGATGCTGATCGCGATGTTCTGGATGGTGAACAACGCCGGAACCAGCGACATCCCCACGCTGATGCAGTACAATTTCCCGGTCGGCGCGCAGAAGTGGCTGTGGCTGGCGTTCTTCGCCAGCTTCGCGGTCAAGATGCCGATGTGGCCGGTCCACACCTGGCTGCCCGATGCGCACGTGCAGGCACCCACCGCGGGTTCGGTGATCCTGGCGGGCGTTCTGTTGAAGATGGGCGGCTACGGCTTCATCCGCTTCTCGCTGCCGATGTTCCCCGATGCCAGCGTGGAATTCGCGCGGCTGATCTTTGTGCTGTCGATGATCGCAGTGGTTTATACCAGCCTCGTCGCGCTGGTGCAGCACGACATGAAGAAGCTGATCGCCTATTCCTCGGTCGCGCACATGGCGATCGTCACGGTCGGCCTGTTCGCGTTCAACCGCCAGGGCCTTGAAGGCACGATGATCGTGATGCTCAGCCACGGACTGGTCGCCGGCGCCTTGTTCCTGTGCGTCGGCATCATCTACGATAGGCTGCACACGCGCGAGATCGACCGTTACGGTGGGCTGGCGATCAACATGCCGCGTTATGCGCTGTTCTTCATGGTGTTCACGATGGCCTCGGTCGGGTTGCCGGGCACCAGCGGGTTTGTCGGTGAATTCCTGAGCCTGGCGGGCATCTGGCAAAGCTCGACCACGGTCACGCTGGTCTGCACCACCGGTATCATCCTGGGCGCAGGCTATATGTTGTACCTTTATCGCCGCGTGATCTTCGGTGAACAGAAGCATGCCGATACCGCCGCGATGCCCGATCTGGATATGCGCGAATTCGCGATGGTGATCCCGCTGGCGCTGGTTGTTCTTTGGATGGGCATTTACCCCGAAAGCTTCCTCGCTCCGATGCGCAACGATATCGGCGCGCTCGAAGCGCGCATGGCGGCGAGCCGGTGGAAGATGGCGAATGCCGGTGTGCATGCGCAAGTCAAACCCGCACGGCTGGCCGTGGCACCAAGTACCAAAGTCGGGGAGGCGCGCTGATGACTCTGGTGGATTCGCTCCGCCTCGGCGCGCCCGAGGAATGGCTGAGCGTTGCGGGCCTTGGCCTGTTGATGGTTGCTGCGTGGGGCGGCGACAAGGCCGCGCGGTTGATCGGCCTGCTGGCAATCACGGCGCTGGTCGTGGCGGGTGTGCTGGTTGCGCCAAGCTTGACCGGGCATTTGTCCGGATCGGCGGTTGCGGCGTTTCAGGGTCAATATTCGGGTGATGCTTTTGCCGCGTTTGGCAAGCTGCTGATCTATTTGTCCGCCATCGTAACGTTGATCATCGCACCGCGGTTCTTCGATCGATCGGGCGGCATGCGTGCCGAATTCCCGCTGCTGGTGCTGTTCGCATCGCTGGGCATGGGGCTGATGGTTTCTGCAACCGACCTGATCATGCTCTACATCGGGCTCGAACTGAACAGCTTGTCGGCTTACGTGCTCGCCTCGATCCTGCGCAACGATGACCGTTCTGCCGAAGCCGGGCTCAAGTATTTCGTGCTCGGCGCACTGGCGAGCGGGATTCTGCTGTTTGGCATGAGCCTGGTCTATGGCTTTGCCGGCACTACCAGCTTCCACGGCATCCACGCCGCGTTGAATGGTCCGATGGCGATGGGCGCGACCTTCGGCATGATCTTCATGCTGTCGGGCCTGGCCTTCAAGATCAGCGCCGCGCCGTTCCACATGTGGACGCCCGACGTCTACGAAGGCGCGCCGACGCCGGTGACCACGTTCTTCGCCACCGCACCCAAGGTCGCGGCGATGGCGCTGCTGATGCGGGTGATGCTGGTGGCGTTCGGCGCTGAAGTCGGCGCGTGGCGGCAGATCATCGTGTTCGTGTCGTTGATCTCGATCGTGATCGGCGCGCTGGGCGCGATCGGGCAAACGAACGCAGAGGGGGGCAACATCAAGCGACTGATGGCCTATTCGTCGATCAATAACGTCGGCTTCATCCTGGTCGGGCTGGCCGCCGCGACGCCGCAGGGCGCGTCGGCGATGCTGGTGTACCTGGCGATCTACGTTGCGATGTCGGTCGCGGGCTTCGTTGCGGTGTTGCTGCTGCGCGATGAGGAAGGCAACCAGATCGAAGCGATCGCCGATCTCGGCGGCCTGTCGAAGCGCCGCCCCGGCATTGCCGCCGCGCTGGCAGCGGTCATGTTCAGCCTGGCGGGTATCCCGCCATTGTTCGGGTTCTGGGGCAAGTTCGTGGTGTTCCAGGCGGCGGTTGCGTCGGGGCTGCTGTGGCTGGCCGCGCTGGGCATCGCGGCTTCGGTGATCGGGGCGTTCTATTATCTCAAGGTCGTCAAGGTCATGTATTTCGACGAGGATGTGGGCAAGGTCACCGGCGCCGGCGACACGCCGCACTTCGCGCTGCTGATCGCGTCGGGCGTGTTCATTTCGCCGCTCGGCTATCTGGCTACGCCGTGGCTGGGCGGGCTGGCAGACGGGGCGGCAGCCGCGTTGTTCCACGTCGGTTGATGTTTCGGGGTTGATCCAAACCGTTGCAGAGATCGGTTCAACCAACAGCGCGTTGCTGGCACGGCTGGCCGACGGGCAAGCCACTGGCGAGGGTGACTGGCTCGTCGCCGATCGCCAGACCGGCGGGCGCGGGCGTGCCGGACGGACGTGGTTCGACGGGCTAGGCAACTTCATGGGCTCGACAGTTGCGTGGTTGAGCGCCGGCGATCCACCCGCGCCAACGCTCGCGCTGGTTGCCGGCGTGGCGGTTCATCGCGCCATCAGCGGGCTGTCTCCGGGCTTGCGCGACGTCTGGCTCAAGTGGCCGAACGACGTCTTGCTGGCAGGCGCGAAACTTGGCGGCATCCTGCTCGAACGGCAGGGTGATGCAGTGGTCGTGGGCATCGGCGTCAACCTTGCCCCCGCCCCCGATCTGCCCGATCGTCCAAGCGCGAGCTTGCGCAGCGCAGGGCTTGATATCGCGCGAGATACTTTCGCGGAGGCGCTGGCGGCGCAATGGTCATCGGCCCTCGCAAGCTGGCACTTGGGCGATTGGCCGGCCCTGCGCGGCGAATGGCTGGAGCGCGCGCACCCGCTAGGCACGCGGCTGATGGTGCGCGATGCGGGCGGAGAACCGATCGAAGGCACATTTGCGGGGCTCGAACCGCATGGCGCGGCGCTACTGCGCTTGGCGGACGGCGCCATGCGTGCCATCCACGCGGGCGAAATAGAACTGGTGAGAGCGGATGCTGCTGGCGATTGACATCGGAAATACCAACGTGGTGTTCGCGCTGATGGACGGGCGCACCGTTGCCGCGCGCTGGCGGATTGCTACCGACCCGCGCCGCACGGCGGATGAATACGCGGTGTGGCTGCTGCAACTGATGCGCATCGCGGGTTTCTCGCGCGAGGATGTCGATACCATCATCGTGTCGACCGTGGTGCCGCGCGCGCTGCACAACATCCAGGTGCTGTCGCACAACTATTTCGGACAGCCGGCGCTGGTGGCGGGGCAGGCGCCGTTCGATTGGGGCTTTACTGCCGATGTCGATGAACCGCGTTCGCTCGGCGCCGATCGCGCGGTCAACATCATCGCCGCGCACGATGCGCATCCGGGCGACCTGATCATTGTCGATTTTGGTACCGCCACCACGTTCGACGCGGTCGATTTCACCGGCGCCTACAAGGGCGGGATCATCGCGCCGGGCATCAACCTGTCGCTCGATGCGCTGGTCAATGCCACCGCCAAGCTGCCGCGCATCGCGGTCGAACCGCCCAAGAACATTTCGAGCGGTGGCAACAGCCGGAGCGTGCTCGGCCGCAACACCGAAGACCAGATGCACATCGGCGTGTTCTGGGGCTACGTCGCCTTGCTCGAAGGCCTGATCGCGCGGATGAAGGTGGAGATCGGCCGCCCGGCCAAAGTGATTGCCACCGGCGGGCTGGCGGTGCTGTTCGACGGGCATAGTGCGGTTTTTGACGTGGTGGAGCCCGACCTGACCTTGAAGGGTATGGCGATTCTCGCGGAACGCGCTACGGCCGCCGCATCACCCGCCGCCGCCTGACTGGCTCGGGATTCCCCATTTGCAAAGTACAAAGTTGTGACCCCAGGTAACGAATTACTGTTTCTCGCGCTCGGTGGCTCGGGCGAAATCGGGATGAACGTCAACCTTTACGGGTGTGATGGCAAATGGCTGATGGTCGATCTGGGGATGACTTTCGCCGATCCCTACTATCCGGGCATCGACCTGGTGTTCGCCGACCTGGAGTTCATCGAGGAACGCGCCAAGGACCTTGTCGGCGTGGTGCTTACGCATGGGCATGAGGACCACATCGGCGCGGTGCCCTACTTCGCCGCCGAACTGGGCGTGCCGCTCTATGCCACGCCGTTCACCGCCAAGCTCGTCGCCGAAAAGCTGAAGGAAGCCGGGCTGACGAATGACGTCGAACTCAGGGTGATCGATCACGAGGACCCGTTCTGGCTCGGCCCGTTCGGCATCCGCTACGTGCCGCTGGCGCACTCGATAGCCGAGGGCAACGCGCTGGTGATCGACACGCCGTATGGCCGCGTGTTCCACACCGGCGACTGGAAGCTCGACGACGAACCGATCATCGGCGTTCCCGCCACGGCCGAGGAATTGACCGAACTGGGTGACAGCGGCGTGCTCGCGCTGGTGTGCGATTCGACCAATGTGTTCAATGCCAAGCCATCGGGTTCCGAAGGCGCGGTGCGCGACGGGCTGCTCGAAACCGTGGGCGGATTGACCGGGCGCGTGGTGGTGACGACGTTCGCCTCGAACGTGGCGCGGTTGCAGACTCTGGGCGAAGTGGCGGTGGCCACCGGGCGCCAGTTGTGCGTGGCCGGGCGTTCGCTCGATCGGATCATCGGCGTGGCCAAGTCGTGCGGCTATCTGAAAGACTTCCCCGACACGATCGATCCCGATTCCGCTATGCGGCTGCCACGGCGCGAAGTCATGGTGCTGGCCACCGGCGGTCAGGGCGAATCACGCGCCGCGCTGGCGCGTATTTCGGGCGGATCGCACCCAATCAAGCTCGAAGCCGGCGATGCGGTGGTGTTCTCCAGCCGCCAGATCCCGGGTAACGAACTGGCGATCGGGCGCATCCAGAACCAGTTGGCATTCAAGGGCGTTTCGATCGTCACCGACCGTCAATCGATGATCCACGTTTCGGGCCATCCTGGGCGGCCCGAGCTCGAGGCCTTGTACCGCTGGATCAGGCCCGAGATGCTCGTGCCGGTCCACGGCGAAATCCGCCACATGGCCGAGCAGGCGCGCGTCGGCCAGGCGGCGGGCATTCCGCGCACGATCGTCCAGAAGAACGGCGATCTGATCCGGCTGGCGCCCAATGGGCCGCACAAGCTGGGCGAGGAAGTCAACGGCCGGCTGGTGCTCGATGGCGAAGTGATCGCACCTGCCGATGGCGCGGCGATGGTGGCGCGGCGCAAGCTGGCGGAAAACGGCCTGGTTACCGTGGCACTGGCGGTCAGCCTTGAAGGCAAGCTGAAAAGCCAGGTCGAAGTCGCGGCGATCGGTATTCCGCTTGAGGATGATCTGGCGGATTTCGTGGCCGAAGCGCAAGTCGACGTGGCCGATGCGGTTTCCGCGCTGAAGGGCGACAAGAAGCGCGATCGGCGCGCCGTGGCCGAAGCCGTGCGGCTGGCCGGGCGACGCGCGGCGCAACGCTGGTCGGGCAAGAAGCCCGTGGTCCAGGTCTTGTTGCGGGAGGGTTGAACGGTGCGCTGGTTTTCGATCGCCGCGATCTATTTGCTGTTCTGGGTGATCACCGCCTTCGCCGTGATGCCGTTCGGCTTGCGCACCCCGGCCGACGACAAGACCACGGCCATGGTGCCGGGGCAGGCGGATAGCGCGCCGATCAACTTCCGGCCGTGGACGGTGATCAAGCGCACCACGCTGTTCGCCACGCTGGCGTTCGCGCTGTTCTATGCGAACTGGGTCTATGGCTGGCTGGCGTTCAGCAACTTCGACTTCACGCAGTGGATCGTGCCGAGCAAATAGGCGCTATTCGGCAGCTTCCTGGAATGCGGGATCGAGATGCCAGGCCGGTTCCTGGTCGATCGCGCGCAGCCGGATTGCTTCGATGTCCATGTAGTCGCGCGTCATCGGCAACACGCCGCGCTGCTTGACCGACTGGATCTGAAAGTTGACCATCGCTCCGGTGCGGAAGCTTTGTTCTGCACCCACCAGGTAATACTGCCACATGCGGAACATCTCGGCGCTGTAGAGCGCGGTGATTTCAGCCTCGTGCAGCTTGGCGCGGCGGTACCATTCCTCCAGCGTGTAGGCATAGTGGAAGCGCAGGACTTCGATGTCCGAGACCTCCCAGCCGCCCTGTTCCAGCGCCGTGGTGAATTGGCTGAGCGCGGGGATGAAGCCCCCCGGAAAGATGTATTTGCGCGTCCATTTGTCGGTCACGCCCGGCCCGCGCGCACGGCCGATGGTGTGGGTGAGCATGATCCCATCGTCGTTGAGCAGGGCGTTGGTCTTGGTGAAATACTCCTGCAAGTGCGGTTTGCCGACGTGTTCCACCATGCCGACGCTGGTGATGCGGTCGAACTGTCCTTCGACGTCGCGGTAATCGATGAGCTGGAATTTGACCTTGTCGGCCACGCCCATTTCAGCGGCGCGTTCCTGCGCGAACCTGATCTGATCGGGCGCCAGGCTCACGCCGAGCACTTCGCAACCGTAATGCCGGTTGAGATACAGCGCGAGACCGCCCCAGCCGCAGCCGATGTCGAGCACGCGCAAATGGCCTGATTTGCCGGGCACCAGCCGAAGCTTGGCCGCGATCAGCGCCTTCTTGTCGACTTGCGCGCGTTCGAGCGAGTTCTCCGGATCGCGGAAATAGGCCATCGTATATTGCCGGTCCTCATCGAGAAACAGCTCGTAGAACTGACGGGTCAGGTCGTAGTGATGCTTGACGTTGCGGCTGGCTCGTCCGCGCACGTTGAACTGGTTCAGCTTGCCGCCGAGCACGTTCAGGCTGTGCCGTAACGGGTTTGCCGGCTTCATCGCGCCTGGCAAGCGGTTGGCGTTGGCCATGAACAGCAGCACCATGTCGCGGATATCGTGCGGCGGCAGCACCACCAGCCGGCCGTGCATATAGGCTTCGCCCGCGCCGACATCGAGGTGCCGCGCGATGTGCATGGCGGCGCCCTTGTCGGTCAGCCGGACCGAAACCGGATCGGCAGAAGGATCACCATAGTCGTATTCGCGCCCATCGTAGTCGGTCAGGTGAATGCGTCCCTGATGGATGACGCGCCGCAGAATCTTGTCGAGCAACCACATTCAGCGCACCCTAAGTTCATGGCCATGGCTGGCAACCCCTGAAACGGGGACCCGTTCCATGATCGCTACGGCCTGATTGCAAAATCCGCATCTCACAATCGGCTCATCACAAACCACTTTTCTAGGCCGCTTCAGCTTGTCATGATGGCAGCATGCCGGTGCGCAAATCGTGCCGCCAGACCATTCGAACCATTTCCCTCCGCCGTTACGCGCGGGATCGGTACTGGCTCGTACAACGACAGGATACATGGATGACAATCAAAGCAATATTGCTCGGCGGGGGCCTGTTTACCGGCGCCGCGCTTGGTGTGACCCTGGGCGCAACCCCGGCCATGGCCGATGAAGGCATGTGGACCTTCGACGCCTTTCCGACGGCGAAGATGAAGGCGGATTACGGCTTTGCACCCGATCAGGCGTGGCTCGACAGGGTGCGTGCATCGGCGGTGCGGCTGACCGGCGGGTGTTCGGCCAGCTTCGTTTCGGGCGAGGGGCTGATTCTCACCAACCATCACTGCGTGGTCGGCTGCGCGCAGGATCTTTCCACCGCTACCAACGATCTCGTCGCCAACGGCTTCATCGCCGCGGCGCGGACCGAGGAGCGCAAGTGCCCCGGCCAGCAGGCCGAAGTCGTGACGGCAATCAGCGACGTGACCGGCGCGATCAAGGCGGCGATCGGTGGCGCCACCGGCGATGCCTTGGTCAAGGCGCGCGACGCCAAGATTGCGGAGATCGAAAAGGCGGGCTGTTCCGATACGAAAACCACGCGCTGCCAGGTGGTCACGCTGTTCGGCGGCGGGCAATACAAGCTTTATACCTACCGCAAGTATTCCGATGTGCGGCTGGTGTGGGCGCCCGAATTCCAGGCAGCGTTCTTCGGCGGCGATCCCGACAACTTCAATTACCCGCGCTATGCGCTCGATTCGGCGTTCCTGCGCGCTTATGAAAACGACAAGCCGGTCAAGGTCTCCAGCCATCTCAAGTGGACCGCGCGCGCGCCCAAGGTGGGCGAACCGACGTTCGTGGTGGGCAACCCCGGCAGCACGCAGCGGCTTTACACGATGGACCGTTTTGCCTTCGTGCGCGAAGTGTCGTTGCCGATCACGCTGTCGACCTATTCCGAACTGCGCGGCCGGATCATTTCGGCAATGGAGCAATCGGCCGACAAGAAACGCGAAGGCGGGGATACGCTGTTCGGCATCGAGAACAGCCTCAAGGTGTTCGTCGGCCGGCAGAAGGCGCTTAACGATCCGACTTTCGTCAAGACACTGGCCGACAATGAAGCGCAATTGCGCGGCAAAGTCGCGGGCAACGCCGCGATCGGCGATCCCTGGGCCGATACCGCCAAGGCGGTTGCCGCTTATCGCGAACTGTACCTGCCGTACCGCTTTCTCCGGCCCAATTCGGACTTGTACGAATTCGCGCACGATCTGGTGAAGATCGCCGCAGAACGTGCCAAGCCCAATGGCGAGCGACTGCCCGAATATACCGACAGCCGGCTGCCGCTGCTCGAAAAGCAGATCACCGATCCGCGCCCGGTCTACCCGTGGCTCGAACAGATCAAGCTCGAATGGAGCCTGTCGAAGGCGCGCGAATACCTGGGCGCGGACGATGCCGATACCCGGCTGCTGCTCGGCAAGGAATCGCCCGAAGGCCTGGCGGCGCGGTTGCTGGGAGGCACCACGCTGGCCGATCCGGCGGCGCGCAAGGCACTGCTCGATGGTGGCGCGGCCGCCATTGCGGCTTCGACCGATCCGATGATCCAGTACGCGAGGGCTCTCGATGCGCGCGATCGTGAACTGACCAAGGTGTTCAACGAACGCTATGATGGCCCGATCACATCGGCCACCGCCAAGCTCGCCGATGCGCGGTTCGCGGCGTACGGCACCGGACTTTATCCCGACGCCACGTTCACGCTGCGGGTCAGCTATGGCAAGGTCCAGGGCTGGAAGGAACGCGGGGCGGATGTCGCGCCGATCACCACGATGGGCGGCGCGTTCGACCGCGCAACAGGCAACGATCCGTTCGTGCTGGCCAAAGCCTTCACCACCAACGCGGCCAGGATCGACAAGGCCACGCCCTACGACTTCGTGACGACCAACGACATCATCGGCGGCAACTCTGGTTCGCCCGTGGTCGATCGCGATGGCAACGTAATCGGTGCGGCGTTCGACGGGAACATCCACTCGCTCGGCGGCAATTACGGCTATGAGGGAGACGTCAATCGCACGGTCGTGGTGTCGACCGCGGCGGTGCAGCAGGCGCTCGAGAAAATTTATCCGGCGCCGGCGCTCGTGAAGGAACTCAACGCGAAGTGAAGCCAACTGCTTGCCGGGCACAAAGTTGTGCCCGGCAAGTGATTGATGGCCGGATCAACGGCAGCGGATGTTGCCGCGATCGATCGAGCGACCCGCTACGCCGCCGCCCAGCGCACCCAGGATGATGCCCAGCGTCTGGTCGCGATTGCTGGCGATGGCGCTGCCAGCCAGCGCGCCAAGCCCGGCGCCGATGACCAGACCGGTCGAACCGTCGGTGCGATGGCAGTACGTACGGCCATCATTGCCGCGCCAGATGCGATCGTTGTTGCTGAGGCGGCGATCGTAGCCACGGCGCGGCTGATAGGCCCGATAGCCGTTCTGGTACTGGTTCTGGTTTTGATACTGGTTCTGCTCATGCGCACGGCGGCCATGCGCCGGGGCCCACGACGGCGGATCGGCAAGCGCGGGAGCGGCGGGAAGCGCGACGGCTGCAAGCACCGCAGCCAGGATTGCCTTCTTCATTGTACGTTTCCTTGTTTCTGTTCGATGGCGCTAGAACGATCCGGGCAGGGCGAAGTTTCCGGGTGAAATGGCGCAAATTGTAGCAACACATCCCAGATGGGCGGGATTAGTTGTTTAAAAAGCGATTTGTGCTGCCGATCCATCGTTTGCATGGTTGAAAGGACGTGGATTTTGTTACTCGATCTGGTCGATGTGTTCGGGTCGGTGCCGATGCGTGGCAACCCGCTTGGCGTGGTGCGCGGCGGCGAAGGACTGAGCGATGCGCAGATGCTGGCGCTGACGCGGTGGTTGGGGTTTTCCGAGACCACGTTCCTGCTCGCACCGACCGATCCTGCCGCCGATTATGCGGTGCGGATCTTCTACCCCGCCGGCGAGTTGCCGTTCGCCGGGCATCCCACGCTTGGGTCGTGTCACGCCTGGCTTGCCCAGGGCGGTGTGCCGCGCACGCCCGGCGTCGTGGTTCAGCAATGCCAGGTCGGGCTGGTGCGCGTGGCGCAGCAGGCGGATGCTGCGCTGGCCTTTGCCGCGCCGCCGCTGATCCGGTCCGGCGCGCTCGATCCGGCCGAACGGGATGAGGCGGCGCGTATAGCGGGCGTGCGACCCGAACAGATTGTCGATGCAGTCCACGCGAACAATGGCCCGGCTTGGAAGCTGTTGCGGGTGGGGTCGGTGGAGGAATTGCTGGCGCTGAACCCGCTCGCCGAAGCGTCGGTCGGCACAGATATCGGCGTTGTTGCCGCTTATCCCGAAGATCATGAGCTTCAGTTCGAATTGCGCGCATTCTTTGCCAATGGGCAGGGTAAAGTGATCGAAGACCCTGTCACCGGGAGCCTTAACGCGGCCTGCGCACAGTATCTCTTTGCCAACGGTTTGGCACAGGGGCGCTATCTGGCGGGGCAGGGCTGCAAGGTCGGTGCGGATGGGCGGATTGATTGTTCGATCGACGCCGACGGACAAGTCTGGGTGGGTGGCCGGTCGACCATCATCGCGTCCGGCGCAAAGCTGGCTTTCATGCCAAGCTGATCGCCTGCAAGATCGGCGCGGGACCGCTGCCCCGCGCCGTTTGCATCAACCGTGGTATTGGCCACGGCGCATGTGGTGGCGCCAATGGCGGCGATCATGCTGGGTGTGATAGCGGCCACGGTGCATATCGCGGTGCTCGCGGCGCATGTCATGACGGGCGTGCCGCATTTCGCTGCGATCGCGGCGCATGTCGTGGCGGTCTGCCATGCCTTCGCGGCGATCATGGTTCATGTCACGCGCCTTGGTGTTCACGGTCGCGCCATCGCGGTGCATGTCCTGGCCCATTGTGTGGCCATTGTTCTGCATGCCGTGCTGGGCGTTCATCTGGGCCATTGCAGGCGCTGCGGGTATGGCAAATGCCGCCAGGACGGCGGCCATCAGGAACTTTTTCATCGGGAAAATCCTCTCGCTTTACGCTTGTAGTGTACCCAGAACGGCTTCGCAGCCGATTGGCTCCGGCGGCGAACATGAATTCGGGGTAACCTTGGCGGTTTGCGATCGAAACGCGGCTAGTCCATCGCGGCCTGCTTTTCGGCCCAGACCTCGGCGGTCTGCCGATCGAGTTCGGCGCGCGATTTTTTCTCGGCCGATGTCTTCAACTGACCGCAAGCGGCATCGATGTCGCGTCCGCGCGGGGTGCGGATCGGCGCGCTGATGCCGCCTTCGAACACGATGTCGGAAAAACGCCGCACCCGTTCGGGTGTGGAGCATTCGTAAGGCGCGCCGGGCCATGGGTTGAACGGGATCAGGTTGACCTTGGCGGGCAGCTTGTAGTGCTTGAGCAGGCGGACCAGTTCGCGCGCGTCGTCGTCGCTGTCGTTGCGATCCTTGAGCATCACGTATTCAAAGGTAATGCGCCGCGCGTTCGAGGCACCGGGATAGGCAGCGCAGGCGGAGAGCAGTTCTTCGATCCCGTACTTGCGGTTGATCGGCACGATTTCGTCGCGCACGATCTTGCTGACCGCGTGGAGCGATACGGCCAGGTTCACGCCGATTTCCTCGCCGGCGCGTGCCATCAGCGGCACCACGCCGCTGGTCGACAGCGTGATCCTGCGTTTCGATAGCGCCAGGCCATCGCCATCCATCACAATGTGCAAGGCATCGCGGACATGGTCGAAATTGTAGAGCGGTTCGCCCATGCCCATCATCACGATGTTGGTGAGCAAGCGGCCGTCCGACGTGTAATCGGACTCGGATTCTTCCTCGGCAACGTCCATCCGCCCGCGCGGCCATTCGCCCAGCGCATCGCGCGCCAGCATGACCTGGCCGACAATCTCGCCTGGGGTCAGGTTGCGCACCAGCCGCATTGTGCCGGTGTGGCAGAACCGGCAATTGAGCGTGCACCCGACCTGGCTGGAGACGCACAAAGTCCCGCGATCGGCATCGGGGATGAACACCATCTCGAAATCGTGAGCATCGGCGGTACGCAGCAGCCACTTGCGCGTGCCATCGGTCGAAACTTGCGCTTCCATGATCTCGGGCCGGCCGATCACGAAGCGTTCCTCCAGCCACGGGCGCATGGTCTTGGCGATGTCGGTCATCGCCTCGAACTGGCAAGCGCCGCGATGATAGAGCCAGTGGTAGACTTGTTTGGCGCGCAACTTGGCGGCCTTGGCATCTAGACCGGCTTCGGCGAATAGCTCGGCGATGCGCGCGCGGGGCAGGCCGATCAGGTCGATCCGGCCGTCACTGCGCGTGGTGATGCCGCCTGTTGAAGCGGCGCGGGGCACGGGCACAGGATCGGTCTGGCCGGGAATGGTCATCAGCGGGGTCATAGCCCCGGCATATAGGTCCGATGGGCCGCCAGCGCCAGCGGGCGGTGTTTCGATCCGCCCGACTCAGTCGATCCCACCCGGTTCCCCGCCCGGACCGACCCTTGGACCCGCTGGACGCACGCGTATGTGACTAAATTACAACGGATTTTGGTTGTCTGAGGTTCATGAAACCGGCGTCCCTGCCGTTCATTGTCCATGCTCTGCCGGCCACTTCTTTCGGTTCGCAAGGTCGGCAGTGTCCAAAAGCACAATGGAGAAAACCCATGTCCAAGTTCATCGCCCTCCTTGCCGCTGGCGCCGGCATCGCGCTCGCCACCCCGGCATTGGCGCAGGAAACCGCGCCGGATGATTACGCAACCGGCATGTCCGGCTTCAAGATCGGCGCCGAAATCGGCTACGACCAGACCCGTGCCGGCAGCAGCGCCTCGGTCGCTTACGATCACCGCAAGATCGAAGGCCTGCTTTACGGTGCCACCGCCGGCTACGACTTGCCGATCGGCCGCAATGTTGTGATCGGGCCCGAAGTCGAATGGTCCGACAGCAACGCCAAGACCGGGTACAACCAGCCCAGCTTCGGCTTCGGCAGCGTTTCGACCGGCCGTGACCTTTACGCCGGTGGCCGTCTCGGCTTCGTCGTTTCGCCGCATACGATGGTCTATGCCAAGGGCGGCTATACCGACGCGCGCTTCCACATTCGCGCCAATGACGGCACCACCGATTACCGCAACGACCTGGGCGTCAGCGGCTACCGCGTTGGCGCCGGCGTTGAAGTGGCCCCGAGCGCAAAGACCTTTGCCCGCGTCGAGTATCGCTACTCGAACTACGGCCGTGGTCGCGTCGTCTATGGCGGCACGTCGAACGCCAGCAGCAGCTTCGACATCGATACCGACCGTCACCAGGTCGTGGCCGCTGTCGGCGTGCGCTTCTAAGTCCCTGACAAGCTGACGAAAATGCAAGCCCGGGCCGGTGCCAGAAAAGTTGCTGGCCGGTCCGGGCTTCGCGCATCAGCCACCCGCGCAGCCGACCAGCGCGGCATCCATCGCAGTGGCCGCACCGGCGAGCCTGTAGTTATCCGCAAACGAACCGCCCTGCCGGCCCGGGACGCGTACCCGCACCGTCATGCGTTCGGCGGAGCGCATCGCCGCGATCACCGCGGCATCGCCGCGCTGATCGGGCGCCCACGCATCCGACCCGCTGCCGACCAAAGCAATCGCCTGGCTGCCGATGCGCAGATCGATCCGAGTGCCCGGGCCAACAGCGCGCGAAAGCCGGAAGTGCACTTGCCCCCGCACTTTGGCGCGCGGCCAGATGCCGATCGTTGCGTATCCGATCTGCCCGCCGCGCCGCTGACTTCGCGCGATCGCATAGCAGCGCGGCACGCCGGGATCGCGAAATGCGCCCCAGGTCTCGAACACGCCCAGGCTGTCGCGCGCCGCCGCGGGGGGAGCCAAGGCAAGCACGGCGATCGCCAGAAAGGTGACAGTGTTGACGATGTTGACGGTGTCCTGGAGAAAACGTCGGGCTCGCCCCTGGCGTCCTTCTGATTCACCGAAAAACTGGCGAATTCTGGCAATCGGCATGGTCAGAATCGCAGCTTTCATGCGCGGCTCATGGCACAACTTGGCCGATGTAGGAAAGCGCCTCTCAGCCTTCGAGCAAATCGAGGTAAGCCACCACATCGTTGTCTGTGGCGATGAACAAACCGTCCTGCACGTCCTCGGGCTGTTCGGCCGCGAGCGCGAGAGCCTGGGCGAGCGATCCGTAAATGAGCGTCGTTGCCGCGCCGCCTTCGGACGCACTGTCGAGGTGATACAGTCGCACTGTTGCATCGGAAAAGGTGGTGCGCATCAGTCAGGTTCGCGCCGATTGCCGTCGAGCATCCGTGCCGCGCGCGCCGCTTCGGCCTTGCGTGCCATTCGCGCCGGCTTCGCTTCGCCGAACTTTGCGCGATTGGTGGCGGCGGTCGCGGCGGCATCTTTCCGTTCGCGGGCCTTGCGCGCCATGCGCAAGTTGACCGCTTCGCCAGTCATCGTCCAGTGCTCACGCGTGCATCACCCCGATCGGGGCACCGTAAAGCAGCCCGTCGACACCATTTTCGAGCAGTGTGATCGATCCTTGCGTCAACCCCGGCGCGATCGGTGCGCCGTAGCGCGGGTGAGGGGCAAGCCCGCTCATCACCCCGCGCAACACGCGGCTTGAAATTCCATGCATGACAATCAGGCGATCTCCTTCCACCTGACCCACATCAGCCAGCCATGACGTCAGCCGTGCCGCGATCGCCGGGTAGTCCTCGCCGTCGGGCGCGGGGGTGAGCAAGTGATCGGCATCGACGATCGGGCCGACTTCGCCCTGCACTTCGTCGTAAAGCCGGCCACCCCATGCGCCCATGCCGATTTCGCGCAGCCGCGCATCGCGGTGCGCGGCGAACCAGTCGAGACCGAGCTTATCGGCCACCAGCGCCAACGTCTGCAACGCGCGTCCCGTGTCCGAAACGTGGAGCGTGACCGCTGGTGCGTGGCCAAGGGCATCGCGTAACCGCTCGCCCATCTCGAGCGCTTGTGCCACCCCGGCCCCGGTCAGCGGGGTATGCGTTTGCTCCCCCTGCAACCGTCGCGCGGCGTTGAACACGGTTTCGCCGTGGCGCATGATGAAGAAGCGGGTCATACAGCCGCGTAACCACGCCGCTGCTGGCCGGCAAGCGAGAACGGATGCGATGATGCGAAAGACCATGATCGGGGCGCTGGCACTTGCGCTGATCGCGGGCTTGCCGGTCGTGGCCGCTGGACACAAGGTGCCGCAGCCGGGCTACCACGTCGTCCACGGTTGGCCGATGCTGCCGGCTGGTCGCGCGCTTGGCGCGGTGGCCGGAGTGTCGGTCGACCGGTCGGGCAATGTCTGGGTGTTTCACCGCGCGAGCCGGACGTGGAGCGAACCGTTCCCACCCACCACCATTGCCGAGCCGACCGTGGCCCAGTTCGACGGGCGGACCGGCAGGTTGCTGCGCGAATGGGGCGCGGGGCAATTCGTGATGCCGCACGGGCTGACGGTCGATGCTGGGGGCAATATCTGGCTTACCGACGTCGCGCTGCAGCAGGTGTTCAAGTTCACCCCCGAGGGCAAGCTGCTGCTGACGCTGGGCGAACCGCGCGTCGCCGGCAAAGATGGCGGGCACTTCAATCGCCCGACCCAGGTCGCGGTGGCAGCCGACGGAACCGTGCTGATCGCCGACGGATATATCAACACACGCATCGCGCGGTTCACCCCCGATGGCCGTTTCCTGGGTCAGTGGGGTACGCCCGGGCAGGGACCGGGCCAGTTCGATCATCCGCACGCGATCGTGATCGACCGTGCCGGGCGGGTTTATGTTGCCGATCGGGAAAACGACCGCGTCCAGGTGTTCGACGCCAATGGCCGCTTCCTCGAGCAATGGGCCTCGCCAGCAATCGGGCGGCCTTACGGCGTGGCGCTGATCGGAACGCGCGAAGTCGCGATCGCCGACGGCGGGGTCCAGCCCGAACATGGACCCGACCGTTCTGGCCTGGTCATTACCGATCGTCATGGGCGCCTGATCGAACGGGTCGGCCGCTTCGGCAACCAGGACGGCCAGTTCATGATGGCGCACCACATCGCCGCCGATCCGAGCGGTGCGATCTATGTCGTCGATATCACCGGGCGGCGGGTGCAGAAGTTCGTGCGGTGATCGTCCCACCAGAGCCGCGCCCAGCCCAGCAGTGGTTCCAATGCCTGCGCCACCACGGCCCCGGTGATTGCCAGTTTTCGGTAACCCGCGATCAGCGCGAAGGTGCCAGTTTGGTGTTCAGGACCCATCCGACATTGTCGTTTTCGTCGGCGATTTCCCACCACAACCCGCTCTGCTTGCCGGTCGGGTAGACGATCGAGCCGGGTGGCAGGGTGCGGATCACGCGGCTGGCGGCGAGCGCCGTTGCGCGCATCGCAACGGGGCTGATGGTGGTGAAGGTCTTGGCGGGGGATGCCTCGGCGGTGCCTTCGCTACCCGGCTGCACCAGGCCAAGGCTGGTGACCATCTTCGAATAGGCTTGAATGAACGAGAGCGTGACCACCCGGCCGATATCGGTGTTGTCATACCCCCCGCCGATACCACCGCCACCAACGCCTCCCGCGGCGAAGACGCCACCGACCGCAAACGAGGTATCCTTCTTGGCCGCATAACCGTCTTCGGTTGCGATGGTTTCGGTCGTGCGGACGTTGGTCAGGGACAGGACCGTGTTGGCTTCGGCTTTTTTGCTGCGAATGCCACCAAGCAAGCCACCAAACGGACCGCCGACAACTGCGCCAACGACCCCTGCGGCGCCCGACCCGCTTACATTGCTGTTCGCGCCCTGGATTTCCGCCACAAGGACATAGTCGGCTGCTTTGATCTGCCCCTGGCCGACGTTGGAACGACGCTGCAGCCCCAAGCCGTTGCCGATATCGCGTTCCTGCTGCGCCGCATTCAATCCGGCACCGCGATCGACAAGATTGAAGCATCCGGATCGAGCGATCAGCACTTTCAGCAACTTGGACGGCGGAGAAAGGCTGTTTTGAGTCCACGGCAAAGGATCGTCACCGTCTCGGACCGAAACTGTACCCAACTTTCGTGTGCAGTGAGGCACGTCGTTCATGGTCGCTTCTTGAAGCTTCTGTCCGCTCGATGCCTTGGCCAACTTTGGAGGGCCGGCCATGGCGCTTGATGAAGTTGCGAGAACGACGAGCGCAGCGCCAATACGAATGAAGCTTTTCACCACAATTTGCCCCTAACGATTCGCAAACAGCATAGCGCAAATGCAAATTCGGCAAAATTGATAAACAGATGCTTGGCCGACACGGCTTGATTCATCGAATAATTCAATAAATGTCTTTTTAATTCAATAAAATAGATCCGCGCAAGGCGGGCAAATCGTTTTGTATCATATACTGGGCAAAGGGTGCCGAAAGTCGAATCTCCGATCACGGTTTCTGTGGGCTGGTCTGTGCCGATTCTCCAGAAGGCTCCCCGCGCTTTGACGAAATGTGGCCACCAGTGCGCGCTGCGGGCAAGCCGGGCAAGATTCGCGCCCGGCTCATCCGACCAGCCACGCGAACATCAGTCGACCAGGGATGAAGGTGGCGAGGCCCGCCAGGATCAGCGAAATGAACAGCCGCGAAATCGCGCGTTGGTGGACACGGATATCACCGCGCATGGCGGCGCGCACCGCTACGACCAGCCCCACGATGGTGATGGCCGAAAGAATATGGATCGGGCTGAGACCGCCGGTGATGGTGTGCACGCCGAAGCTGGATATGGCTGCCACCATCATCAACGATGCCCAGATGCGGCAGAGCATCCGGTGCGTGCGATCGCCCTTGCGCCGAGCCAGCAGCCAGGCGCCGATCGGCACGGCGGGTACGACTGTCGCAAGGTGGATCGCCAGCCACACGCTGTGAATGGCGGGAAGCGGCGGCAGCCCGCGCGCCAGTCGCGCCGCCAATCCGGCGGCAAGCAACAGCGACAGCAATGCAGCGCCGGCCGACAGCACTTTGGGCTCGAACACGCCGGCGCTGGGCTTCTGGGACATCGCATGGGCAGGGGAGGTCTTGATCATGGCTAGGCTCCTTCGTCACCCCGAATGCCAGC
>NZ_JANXWG010000025.1 GCF_025351285.1 Novosphingobium sp. | reverse complement strand
TCGAGCGAAGTCGAGACACCCGCGCGCGGCGTCTCGACTTCGCTCGACGCGAACGGACGTGGGGTGAAGTTCACGCTGCCCCCCGTCACCTCATACCCGGGCCGACCGCCGAGCACATAGCCCAGCGTCGACTTGCCCGCGCCATTGGGCCCCATGATCGCATGGATCTCGCCCGCATTGACGGTGAGCGAAAGGCCCTTGAGGATCGGCTTGTCCGCGACGCTGGCGGAGAGATTGTTGATTTGGAGCACTAGTGAGCCTCAGTAAGTAGCTTGAGCCGTTCGATTAGTTTTGGGACATTGGCTCTGGGAATAACGATCCATGGCTCTTCGTCATTGTACATCGCCGCTTCTTGGCGGATGACAATGTCATTGTCGGGATTGAGATATGCGACAACAGCCCGCGTAGAACGAACGATCTCTTCGCCTTTGAAATCGTTCCAGTCAAAATCATCGCTCATCAGCCGCTACTCCTCCAAAATCGTCACACTGAACTTGTTTCAGGGTCCATCCCTCCCGGCAAACCATCGCTCGCGGCGGCGCGATGGATGCTGAAACGAGTTCAGCATGACGGGTTGGGCGGGTGGGGCGATCATCGGCGGTCGCCCGGGCCGGTTGGGTAGCGGGTGCCGCCAGTCGTCGGCCGCGCGCCATAGGCCGGGCGCGGCGGCCGCAACGACTGCACAGCCTCGTCGATCCGGCGCACGACCGCGTCGCAATCTTCGGCCACTTCGGCAGCCGTGACGCGCAGCACCTTCAGCCCCAGCCCCGCCAGCTTGCGTTCACGCCTTGCCTCGGCATCGGCATCAGGCTCGCCCTCAGCTTCGATCTCCACCGCCAGCTTGCGCGTGGGCATCAGGAAATCGACGATCGCCGAGCCGACCACCGCCTTGAACTTGAATCGATGCCCGCCCATCGCGCCGTTCGCCAGCCGGGCCAGCAGCGCCGCTTCGGCCTCGCTCGGGTTGCGGCGCATTTCGCGGGCGCTTTCATGCAGGTTGTCGAGCCGCGCGGGCGAGACGCGCACCTTCGGTTTCAGTGCGGCATCCAGCGGCGCATCCGCCCGCAAGGTCAGCGTTTTCTTCATTATCCAACGCTTCCTTCAAGCGAAATGCCGAGCAGCTTCTGCGCCTCGACCGCGAATTCCATCGGCAATTGCTGGAGCACTTCCTTGGCAAAGCCGTTGACGATCAGCGCAACAGCTTCTTCCTGCGCCAGCCCGCGCTGCATCGCGTAGAACAACTGGTCGTCGCTGATCTTGCTGGTGGTGGCCTCGTGCTCGATCTGCGCGCTGGGATTGCGCACTTCGATATAGGGCACGGTGTGCGCGCCGCAGTCCTTGCCCAGCAGCAGCGAATCGCACTGGGTGAAATTGCGCACGCCCTCCGCGCCCGGCGCCACGCGCACCAGCCCGCGATAAGTGTTGTTCGAGTGGCCGGCGCTGATGCCCTTGCTGACGATCGTCGAGCGGCTGCGCTTGCCGTTGTGGATCATCTTGGTGCCGGTATCGGCCTGCTGGAAGTTGTTGGTGACCGCGACCGAGTAGAACTCGCCGACCGAATCCTCGCCATTCAGCACGCATGACGGGTACTTCCACGTGACCGCCGAGCCGGTTTCGACCTGGGTCCACGAAACCTTGCTCCGCTTGCCCTGGCACAGCGCGCGCTTGGTCACGAAGTTGTAGATCCCGCCCTTGCCTTGCGCGTCGCCGGGGTACCAGTTCTGCACGGTGGAATATTTGATCTCGGCATCGTCGAGCACGACGAGTTCGACCACCGCGGCGTGGAGCTGGTTTTCATCGCGCATCGGCGCGGTGCAGCCCTCCAGGTAGCTGACGTAAGCGCCCTTGTCGGCGACGATCAGCGTGCGTTCGAACTGGCCGGTGTTTTCAGCGTTGATGCGGAAATAGGTCGACAGCTCCATCGGGCAGCGCACGCCCTCGGGAATGTAGACGAAAGTGCCGTCCGAAAAGACCGCACAATTCAAGGCGGCGAAGAAATTGTCGTGCATCGGCACGACCTTGCCCAGCCACTGGCGCACCAGGTCGGGCATTTCGCGGATCGCCTCGGAAATCGAGCGGAACACGACGCCTGCCGACTCAAGCTCTTTGCGGAAGGTGGTGGCGACCGAGACCGAATCGAACACCGCGTCGACCGCAACCCGCCGCGCGCCCTCCACACCGGCGAGCATCTTCTGCTCCGCAAGCGGGATGCCCAGCTTTTCGTAAACGCGCAGGATCTCGGGATCGACCTCATCGAGGCTGCCGATCGTCTTCTTGGGCTTGGGCGCGGCGTAGTAGAACGCGTCCTGGTAATCGATCGGCGGAATGTTCAGCTTGGCCCAATCGGGCGCGGTCATCGTCAACCAGTGGCGATAGGCCTTGAGCCGCCATTCGAGCATCCATTCGGGCTCGTTCTTCTTGGCCGAAATGAAGCGGACGGTGTCTTCGCTGAGACCCTTGGGCGCGAATTCGGTTTCGATTTCGGCCGACCAGCCGTGTTCGTAATCGGCAACGCGGTCGGCGGCTTCGCGCGCGGCCAGATCCTTTACTTCCTCGCTCATGCCAGTGCTCCCAGCGGTTGCGAAAGCTGAGTCAGTGGCACCCCGGCCAGCGCACCGCGCAGTGCGGCGTTGACCGCGGGCCAATGCGGGCGGACCGAACAGCAGGCCTCCAGCGTGCAGGCGTGGCCGTCGTGGCGGTCCGATTCGCTGCAGGCGACCAGCGAGATCGGTCCTTCGACCGCTTCGACGATATCGGCCAGGCTGATCGCCGCCGCCGGGCGTGCGAGCTTGAACCCGCCACCCGCGCCGCGCACCGACTTGAGCAGTCCCGCTGCGGAAAGCTTGCTCACCAGTTTCTGCACGGTGGGCGCGGGCAGACCGGTTTCCTCGGCGAGTTGCAAGGCGTTGACGCGTGCGTGCCCGCAATGGCGCGCCGCCGCGCTCATCGTAACCACCGCATAATCCGCCATGCTCGATAGCCGCATCAGGAACCTCGGAACGCCGGACCGAAGAAATCGGACCAGATCGTTCCGGTTATTTAATCCGCAGAGCACCAAAGGGCAAGTCGCCTAAGCGTGCCCGATCGTGCAATGAAGGTGGCCGAGCCAAAAAAAGGGCGGCCCGACCACGAAGGATCGAGCCGCCCTAAAGTCGGGAACTCGTTACATTGCTGCACCGAGCCCTTCGGGTCGCAAGGATCGGATAGGCGGCAGAGCGAGTCGTTGATTGTATGGATTCGACAAAATCGATCCGAACCGCGCAATAAAGCGCTTGTGACAGATTTGTCGCAAAGCTGCCTTGTTGCGCGGTTGCGGCATTGCCCAGCGTCGTCGGCTCGCCTAGCCTTCGCCCATGCAGACAGTCCAAAGCCGTTTTCTCGCATGTTCGATCCGCGCATTCTTGCTGGGATCGGCACTTGTCGCGGGGGCAGACGCATCCGCCCGTGCTCCCCATCGTCACGCGCCTGCCCACGCACCGCCTCGCGCAGCCCCCGCAATCGCTCCTGGAGAAGCAATCGTTTCGGCCGCCGATCCGCGCGCGGCCGCGGCCGGCGTTGAAATCCTGAAAGCCGGTGGCAGCGCCACAGACGCCGCGATCGCCACTATGCTGGCGCTCAACGTCGTCGAACCGCAGAATTCCGGGCTCGGCGGCGGCGCATTCTACATTCGCGCCGATTCGGCAACCGGCGCGCTCGCCAGCATCGATGGCCGCGAAGCCGCGCCCAAGGCTGCCGGGCCGAACTGGTTCCTGGGGCCCGACGGCAAGCCGATCCGCGAAGGCTATATCGGAGGACGCAGCGCCGGGGTGCCCGGTTCGCTAGCGCTGATGGCGCAAGCCCACCGCAAGTTTGGCAAACTGCCGTGGGCGCGGCTGTTCACGCCCGCGATCCGGCTGGCGCAAGGCGGCATCATCGTGTCGCCCCGGCTCCACAACGGGCTCGACAAGTACGGCCGTCACATCGAAGGCGCCGCGCGCGCGATCTTCCTCGATGCCAAGGGCGATCCGGTGGCGATCGGCGCCACGTTGCGTCAGCCCGAACTTGCGCACACCATGCAGATGATCGCCCGCCTGGGGACCGCGCCATTCTATCGCGGCGCCCCGGCGGCAGCGATGGTTTCCACGCTCAACCACGCCACGCGCAATCCGTCCGCCATGACCACCGCCGATTTCGCCAGCTACCGCGCGATCGACCGCGCGCCGATCTGCGGCACCTATCGCGGCTGGAAGGTCTGCGGCATGGCGCCACCATCGTCGGGCGGGGTGACCGTGCTGATGATCCTCAAGCAGCTCGAACGCTTCGACATGGCCGCGCTCGGTCGCGCCAATCCAGTCTCGTGGCATCTTATCGCTGAATCCGAACGGCTCGCTTACGCCGATCGTGACGCCTACCTCGCTGATCCGGCGTTCGTGACCGTGCCCATCACCGGCCTGCTCGATCCCACTTACATCGCCGGCCGATCGGCGCTGATCTCGCCCTCGACCACGCTTGCCACGATCACGCCGGGCGCGCCCGCCGGCGCATCGCCACGCAAAAGCGCCGATTTCAAGCCCGACCCCGGCACCAGCTCGCTCTCGGTTGCGGACAGCCGCGGCGAAGTCGTCACCGTAACCGCCTCGATCAACGGTTACTTCGGTTCGGGCCTCGCCAGTGGCGGGGTGATGCTCAACAATGAACTGCCCGATTTCGACTTCGTGCCCACCAAGAACGGCGTGCTCACCGTCAACCGCGTCGAAGGCGGCAAACGCCCGCGCAGCTCGATGTCGCCCACCATCGTCTACGGCCCCGATGGCAAAGTGCGCCTGGCCATCGGCGCGGCCGGCGGCCCGACCATCATCTGCCAGATCGCAAAGGCGCTGATCGGGATGATCGACTGGAACCTCTCCGCGCAAGACGCCATCGCGATGGGCCTGGTGTTCGCGCCCGGCAAAGGCGGGGCGCTCGAAAAAGGCACCGAACTCGAAGCGATGCTGCCCGAATTGCAGAAACTGGGCGAAACGCTTCAGATCGCCCCGCTCGGGCTGAAGGCGAACGCGGTCGAGCGCGTGGGAGGCCGCTGGGTCGGCGCTGCCGATCCGCGCAGCGAAGGTGTGGCGGAGGATACGGCGGGGACGGTCACGACGATCGTGCGCCGGTCCAACGATCTCAATGGGGCGCACGAGTAGGAAGCTCACCCTGTCCGATCCCGGTTGCCGTAACGACGCCCCCCGGATAGTCTGCCCTGCAAACAGGGGCGAGGATTGCGGGTGCAGATTTCCGATTTTCAGGGCTTTACCAATCTTGTCACGATGTTCCTGCATCGCGCGGCCGAGCGGGGGGACCGGCCGTTCCTGGGCGCCAAGCACGCGGGCCAGTGGAGCACGATCAGTTGGCATGAAACGGCGGACCGGGTGTGCCGGCTGGCCGAGGCCTTGCGCGGGCTGGGGCTGAACGCGGGTGATCGGGTGATGCTGGTCAGCGAAAACCGGCCCGAATGGTGCATTGCCGATCACGCGATCATGGCGGCAGGGCTGGTAACGGTGCCGGCCTACACCACCAATACCGAGCGCGATCATCTGCATGTGCTCGAAAATTCGGGCGCGCGCGCGGTGATCGTTTCGAACGCGAAGCTCGCACTGCCGCTGTTGCCCGCCGCGCTGCGCGCCGAGAGTCTTGAGCACGTGATCGCGATCGAACCGATGCGCCAGTCACAGGGCGGCAAGCTGACATTCCACGCTTGGGACGATTTGCTGGCAGGGGGCGATGCGCTGGCCGCGCGCGCCGCGGTCGATACGCGGATCGCCACCATCGGGCGCGCCGATACCGCTTGCATTATCTATACCAGCGGCACCGGGGGGTCCCCACGCGGCGTGCTCCAGCACCACGGCGCGATCCTGACCTGCGTCGAGGGGGCGGCCACGGTCATCCATGAAGATCTGGTGTGGGAAGACGAACGCTTCCTGTCGTTCCTGCCGCTCAGCCACGCGTACGAACATACCGGCGGGCAATACCTGCCGATCGGCATCGGTTCGGAAATCTACTACGCCGAAGGGCTCGACAAGCTGGCGAGCAACATCGAGGAAACCCGCCCCAGCTTCATGGTGGTGGTGCCGCGGTTGTTCGAAGTGCTACGTACGCGGATCATGAAGCAGGTGGAAAAGCAGGGCAAGGTGCCCAATTACCTGATGGCGCGCGCGCTCAATCTGGCGGCCCGCAAGGGCGCCGGCAAAAGCCGCCTGATCGACAAGCCCATCGACCTGGTGCTTGAACGCACGCTGCGCCCCAAGATCCGCGCGCGTTTCGGCGGGCGGATGAAGGCGATGATCTCGGGCGGTGCGCCGCTCAACCCCGATGTCGGCCGGTTCTTCGATGCGATGGGGCTGATGGTGCTCCAGGGCTACGGCCAGACCGAGGCCGGCCCGGTGATCAGTTGCAACCGGCCGCGCGCCGGGCTGGCGATGGAAACCGTCGGGCCCCCGCTCAAGGGCGTGGAAGTCAAGATCGCCGAGGACGGCGAAATTCTGGTGCGCGGCGAACTGGTCATGCACGGCTACTGGCAGAACTCCGCCGAAACCGAACGCGCGATCCCGCACGACGGCCCCAACGCCGGCTGGCTGCAAACCGGCGACATCGGGCATTTCGACGCGCGCGGCCGGATCATGATCACCGATCGCAAGAAGGACATGATCGTCAACGACAAGGGCGACAACGTCAGCCCGCAAAAGGTCGAAGGGATGCTCACGCTCCAGCCCGAAATCGCCCAGGCAATGGTCTCGGGCGATCGGCGGCCCTACGTGGTCGGCCTGATCGTGCCCGACGCCGAATGGGCGCATGACTGGGCCCGCGCGCAAGGCGAAACCTTCGACATGACCGCGCTGCAAGACCTCCCCGCCTTCCGCAACGCCGTCCGCGCCGCGGTCGATCGCGTGAACAAGGACTTGTCGGTGATCGAAAAAGTCCGCCAGTTCACCTTTGCGGATGAGGCTTTCAGTACCGATAATGGCGAAATGACACCCAGCCTGAAGATCCGCCGGCACAAGCTGAAGGAGCGGTATGGGGCCCGGATGGATGCGCTGTACAAAAGCTGACATCGGAGGGGAATCGGCAGAGAACCGGGAACCGCGCGCTATGGCAGGCATCGCCTTGACAGCGCGGCGGCAGTCGCGCACTCGCACGTCATGCGCAAGCTTTCCGAGAAAATTGGCGTGGTTCTCGCAACCTACAATGGCGAGCGGTTTCTGCAGGAACAACTCGATTGTTTGGTTGCGCAGACGGTCCTTCCCAACAGGCTGGTGGTTTGCGATGATCGCTCGACGGATTCGACCATTGCAATATTGGAAAAATTCCGGAATTCGGCCCCGTTCCCTGTCGAAATACACATCAACCCGGGGACTTTGCTGCCTACGGAAAACTTCTTCCGGGCCGCTTCGCTATGTCCGACAGACTATGTAGCACTGTGTGACCAGGACGACTTATGGGACAAGCGCAAGATCGAATTGTGTGACCGGATGGCCACGATCAGCAATCCCGACCTGATCCTGCACTCGGTCGTCGATTTCGTTACAGATGCCGATGGCAAGATGGTCACTACCGATCCCAGGCTCGTCAAGGACGGCGTTGTTGCGGGCACTGCTGCCAATCCCGCGCTGATCTGGCTGGGCATGGCGATGGTTCCGCATAAACGGATTTTCGATGACATTCCGTTGCGCCAGGCTCTGTGGGGCGCTCACTTCGACCGGCTCCGCGCGATCGGCGCAGAATCCAACCAGTCCCATTGGTGGGAGTGCCACGACTTGTACCTGCTTTACCGGTTGCGCGAATCCGGTCGGATCGGGCTGATCGGCGACGTTCTTGCACACCATCGAACATTTGCGGGGGGATGGCATTCCGACCCCACGCCAGAAAGTCTGGGGCCAGCTTCGTAAGCCCAAACGGTTGCCAACGTCACAGGCGCCAAAGCCTATCGCGATCTTGCTGAATTTTGCCGCGAAATGACGCTTTTTTATGAAGAACTGGGCGGCCGGACCGAGGCGAAAACATATTATGAACGCTGGTCGAAACTCTGGTTCAACCGTGCCGACATCTATGATCGGGGCACGTCCTTGCCGGCCAAGCTGGTTGGAATTGCGCAGATCGCCAGATCATCGGGCTATCGCGGCAAATGGGCGGGCGGCTTCGGTTTGAAAAGCCTGGCAAGGGATCTTGCCAATGTCGCCGGAGTTCGCGTTTGAGACCATCTGCGCACATTCACCGGCTATCATCCGCGACAACCTCTCAAGCCACGCAAGCGTAATACCAACCTGCACTGATCATGACCCACGCGCCCATTTGCGGCGGCCGATGGTCATGATGTGCCAAGGCTGATCGATGAGCTTGTTCCAGGCTTCGCAGCAGTGGTCGATGATGTTGTCGTAGGATGTGAAGACGCGG
>NZ_JANXWG010000140.1 GCF_025351285.1 Novosphingobium sp. | reverse complement strand
GAAGTCGAGACACGCGAGCGCCAGGCCAGCGTGTCTCGACTTCGCTCGACACGAACGGATTGAGGCCAGTCAGTTCCGCCGCGGCTGCGCCGCTGGCTTGGGCGCAGCTTGTTGCGGAACAGGCTGCACCGTCGCGATCGGCTGCGGTTCGATGCTGATGCCGTAGAGCCGCCACGTCCCTTGCTCCCACTGGAATACGAAATCGAAGGCGATCGGTGACGGCCGCAGACCGAACACCCCGCGCACGCGGAACACGTCGGGCTGGACCAGTTGCGGCGCGGCAGCATACGTCGGCGCGAGTAGCAGCGTGTTCGACAAATCGATCCGCGATGCGCGCAGCGAGGCGAAAATCTGGCCCAGTTGCGCCGGATTGTTGTTGATCTGGAAGCCCGTCGACGAATTGTCGCGCAGCACCGAATAGTTGCCCGAACGGTTGGCGTGATCGACCATCGCCATCGTCGACCAGATCAGCTTGACCAGTTCGAGATCACCCGGCACCGGCCGCGTCGATTGCGGCGGTGCCATCGGCGCGGGCTGCGATGAGGCGGCCATCGGCACGGCCAGGGCCAACGCCAGAACGAAGGAACGGATGAGCGAACCGGCCGAGACACGAAGTCCCGGCCGCCCGATTGATGCAACTTTCATGCGAACGATGGTGGCCGATTACCAGGCGTACTGGAAGCCCCCGCGTGCGCCGACCTGCCCCGAATCGAACCCGACGCCGACACCCGCCGACACGATCAGCCGGTCCGACGCCCGCGCGCTCAAGGCCATCGTGCCCGCCGCGCGTTGCTGGAAGTATCCGATCCCGCCCGAGATGCCGAAGTGCGCATCGGCGGACAGTGCGGGCGATTCCATCGCCAGCGCCATCGCGATACCCTCGCGCGCCTTGCTGCTGTCGCGGAACAACTGGTTGAGCTGCGTGGTGTGGCTGGCGGTCAGGCTTTGCAGGCTGGCGACGTTGGCGTTGGTGGCCGCCAAAGACGTCGCGGTTGCCAGCGAAGCCAGCGTCGGGCCCGAACCGAGCGTGCCGCTCGAATCGACGGTCGCGAACGAGATCGTGCCCGTTTGCGCTGCGGTGCTGGCGGCGATGTCGCCCACCGTCACCGAACTGCCCGTTCCGCCCAGCACGACCTGGTTGGCGCGCGTGGTGGTGGCGCCGAAGCCCACCGCAGTCGATCCGTCAAACGCGGCGTTGGCATTCTTGCCCAGCGCGCTCGAACTGATGCCCGAGGCCTTGGCCTGGTGGCCGACCGCGAGGCTGGTGGTGCCGGTTGCCGCCGCCTGCCAGCCGAACGCCTGCGCGCCGGTGGCCGAAGCGACCGATTCGCCACCGATCGAGGTCGAGTGGTGGCCGGTCGACTTGGCCTGATCACCCAGTGCCACCGCGTCCTCGGCCGTTGCTTGCGCCAGGTTGCCGATCGCGACCGAGGTGCCCAGCGAAGCCGCGCCCGATGGCGTAACGCCGTTCGACGTGACTGCCCCCGCGCCGATCGCCACCGAGTTGATCGCCCCGGCATTGGCCTGGAAACCGCTCGCCACGGTCATCACCCCGCTCGCCACCGCCGAATCGCCCGAGGCCACCGACGATGCGCCACTGGCGGCCGCGCCGAAGCCGAATGCGGCTGAGTTGGCGCCCGAAGCAGCGGTGTTCTTGCCGACCGCGCTGGCCTGCACGCCCGAGGCATTGGCCTGGTGCCCGACCGCGAGGCTGAGGTTGGCGGTGGCCTTGGCTTGCCAGCCGAACGCTTGCGCGCCAGTGGCCGAAGCCACCGATTCGCCGCCGATCGAGGTGGAATGGTGGCCGCTGGCGTTGGCCTGGTCGCCCAGCGCCACCGCGTCTTCGGCCGTCGCCTGCGCCAGGTTGCCGATCGCCACCGACGTGCCGAGCGACGCCGCGCCCGAAGGCGTCACGCCGTTGGATGTAACCGCCCCGTCCCCGATCGCAACCGAGCTGATCGCGCCGGCATTGGCCAGGTTGCCCACGGCCGTGGCATCGAGCCCCGAAGCACTCGCCGCCTTGCCCACCGCCGTGGCGCGCACAGCCGTCGCCAGCGCCTGGTGGCCGACTGCCGTGCCGAATTGCTGCGTGGCCTGCGCCTGCCAGCCGAAAGTCTGCGCGCCAGTGCCCGAAGCCACCGCTTCGCCGCCGACGGCGGTGGAATGGAAGCCCGAGGCGTTAGTCTTGTCACCGACCGCGACCGCATCTTCTGCGGTGGCCTGGGCGAGATTGCCGACCGCAACCGAGGTGCCTTGCGAAGCCACGCCCGATGGCGTCACGCCGTTGGCGGTGACCGCGCCCGGACCGACTGCTGTCGAGCTCAACGCGCCGGCAGCGGCGGCAGGGCCGCAAGCCAGCGCAGTCGGGTCGCTGGTCGAGACACCCGAAACGAGCACGCAATCCGCCGCGTGCGCGGGCGAAGCTGCCAGCATGCCCGCAAGCGTCATGGCTGCCAGTCCGGCAGAGGTTTGCAGAGTTGCACCCAGTGTGCGCCTCAGGAGGTTGCCGTTCATCGTATTCCCCCGGTGCAGTTGCCTGTGACCGGCGCCATCGGGCGCCAGAATGGTGTCGCCCCCGATGTGAGGTGCGTTTGCATGCCGATCCGATGTTACGTTTTGTAAGCGGCAATCTGCTCGGAGCACGCCGCTCTGTCAATCCGTTGACGAAGCCAAGCTTGCGGGTTTGCCTCCAGCCCGACCTTGCCCACGGAATTGTTTGTTTGGTTACGCTTCCCGCGCTAGACGCGGCAAACAAGGGCGCGCAGGCGTCGCGCTTCGCACTTGCGGCGCATCGCAAGCGATGCTTTGGCAAACGGAGCAAGGCAAGCGAGTGGTCGAGCAAGTGTCGGGACACGAAATCATATCCCACGAACCCGCGACCGGCGATGAAGTCTGGCGCGGCAAAGTCGGTGATGTCGACGAGATCGTGGCGCGTGCACGCCGCGCCTGGCCGGCCTGGGCCGCGCTGCCGCTGACCAACCGCATCGAAATGGTCCGCCGCTTCGCCAACGAAGTGCGCAAGGAATCTGACAAGCTGGCCACGATGATCGCGCGCGAAACCGGCAAGCCGATGTGGGAAGCCCGCGCCGAAGTCGAAACCGTGGTCAACAAGGTCGAGATTTCTGTGCGCGCCTATGCCGATCGCACCGGGCAGAAAAAGCTCGACGGCGCGTTGCAGGGCACCGCCGCCGTGCGCCACAAACCGCACGGCGTGCTGGCGGTGCTGGGGCCGTACAATTTCCCCGCGCATCTGCCCAATGGCCACATCGTGCCGGCGCTGATCGCGGGCAACGTCGTGGTGTTCAAGCCTTCTGAAAAAGCCCCTGCCACCGGCGAACTGCTGGTGCAATGCTTCCACCGCGCCGGTCTTTCGGCAGCAGTGCTGCAAGTGCTGATCGGCGGCCCGGCTGAAGGCCAGGCGCTGGTCGGGCACGATGGCGTGGACGGCGTGCTGTTCACCGGATCGGCGCACACCGGCATCGCCATCAACCGCAAGCTGGCGGCCAATCCGGGCAAGATGGTCGCGCTCGAAATGGGCGGCAACAACCCGATCGTGGTGTGGGACACGCCCAAGATCGACGATGCCGCCGCGATCGTGGTCCAGTCGGCGTTCACCAGCGCGGGCCAGCGCTGCACCGCGGCGCGGCGGCTGATCGTCAAATCCTCGATGTACGATGCACTGATCGGCGAAGTGAAGCGGCTGGCCGACCGGCTGATCGTGGGCGCGCCGTTCGATGAACCATCGCCGTTCATGGGCCCGGTGATCGACAACCGCACCGCTGACGGGTTGACCGAAAGCTTCGTGTACCTCCTGTCGAACGGCGGCAAGGTGATCAAGAACATGGTGCGGCTGCGCGAAAACCTGCCGTTCCTCAGCCCCGCGATCATCGACGTGACCGACATGGCCGAACGTCCCGATGTGGAACTATTCGGGCCGCTGCTGCAAGTGGTTCGGGTCGACGATTTCGACGAGGCGATCGCCGAAGCCAATGCCACGCGCTTCGGCCTTTCCGCATCGCTGGTCGGCGGCACACCGCAGGATTACAACCGCTTCTGGGCGAACATTCGCGCGGGCGTGGTCAACTGGAACCGGCCGACCAACGGTGCATCTTCGGCGGCGCCGTTCGGCGGGATCGGGCTTTCGGGCAACCACCGCCCCAGCGCGTATTATGCGGCGGATTATTGCGCTTATCCGGTGGCCTCGACCGAGCTCGACCAACCGCGCGCCACGATCGGCGTGGGCCTGCGCAGCGATTGACTATTTCTCGCGCAGGATCAGATCCACGCTGGTCAGGCCGTTGCCGGCGTTGCGCAGCAGTACCGCGAACCGTGCGCTGCCCTTCGCGCCCTCCAGTAACGCTGCATCGCCTGCCTGGCTGGCAGCATCGGCGTAACCCGCCTCACGCGCTTGGGCGTGGTAGAACGCCATCAAGGGTTGCGGCGCGACCGGGGTCAGGAACGTTGCGGCAACGATGCTGCATGTACCGTCCTTAACGCCGGCGCCTTCGATCAGGTGGGCGCGCGGATAGATGGGCATGACAGTACCCACCGCCGCGCCCCAGGCAAAACCGCGGGTCAGTCGATCGGTGCACGCCCCGGCGTCGACCAGCACGCGAACGCGCCCGGCCAGCGTTGTCGCGGTGGCCGCAGCCAGCCGTGGCGAAGGCCTGGGCAGCAGGCCCGGCAGCCGCACCCGCCCACCCGTCAGCGCCTGCGCTTCATCGCGCGCCAGGGCTGCTTCGTTTTCGGCAAAACCCAGCGAGGGCAGCGATCGGTCGGCCGGGCCACCGGGTTCGGCCACAAGGTTGCGCGCATTGGCTTGCGACAAATCGGGGTCGGTCATCAGCGGTTCGGCAAGCGCGGCAGCCATCGCCGGATCATGATCGACCGGCGCCCCGGGATCGACACCCTGCCCGCACCCCGCAAGCAAGGCGCACGCGATCAGGGACGCGCTGGCGGGGAATTTAAAGCGGGCAGTCATCCGACCGGTAATTGCGCCGGGTCTGGTTAATTCCGCGTTGCTGCGCAGCATGGCTGTTGAAGGCATGGGGCGCCCCGCTTGTCCGGGGCGCCCCTGCAGGCCCGTGGTGCGACCCGAACGGCCATGCAGCAAATCGCGCAACAATCCCCGCCGCTGCTGTATCAAAAGCAATCTGGACCCGGCAGGTGTTGGCACGTTCGCCTGTTGCCGTTAGTCGAAGCTTCCTGAACCCACGGCAACAAGCCCTCGTTTCCGCCATTTTTCGACCAATGCAGTGGTATTTGCGACGAAGCGATCGCGGCGATGCATCCTTGGCCTGAGCCCGATTGCCTGCCACAGGCGCGCCATGACACAGTCTCCGCACACGCCCCAAGACTTGGCCCAGCATTTGGCCGAGCATTCACCCTGGTCGCGCAGCGGTGTGCCGCAAGCGCTCGGCGCCTATCTGGCGTGGGGGCTGGTTCCGATCTACTTCAGTCTCTTGCACAAGGTCACGCCGGTTGAACTGGTATCGTGGCGGGTGCTGTTCACGCTGCCGTTCTGTCTTGCGGTGGTGGCCTTGCGCAGGCAGGGCCCGGCCTTGCGCGCAGCGCTGGGCGATGGGCGGGTGCTGCGCGGGCTCGCACTTTCGGCCGCGCTGATCGGATGCAACTGGCTGATCTACATTTATGCCGTGAACAGTGGGCATGTGCTGGCCGCAAGCATGGGTTATTACATCAATCCGCTGGTGTCGGTGGCGCTGGGTACGCTGTTTCTGGGCGAGCGGCTGCGGCCACGGCAATGGCTGGCGGTGGGGATCGCCGCATCGGGCATCGCGCTGCTGGCGTGGGGTGCGCTCGATACCCTGGGCATTGCGCTGAGCCTTGCGTTCAGCTTCGGGGTCTATGGCCTGGTGCGCAAGCTGGTGCCGGTGGGTGCCGTGCCGGGGCTGACGATCGAGACCATGGTGCTGACCCCGCTTGCCGTGCTGGCAGCAACATGGTTCGCCAGCCACGGCGCCGGCTCGGCGATGCTGCACAGCGGCACCGATCCGTGGCTGCTGGCGGCTTCGGGCGCGGTGACGGGGGTGCCGCTGCTGCTGTTCGCGATCGCGGCGCGGCGGATGGATTTGTCGATGCTGGGCTTCACCCAGTTCCTGTCTCCGACGATTGGCTTTGTCATCGGCGTCACTTATTTCCACGAGACCCTCAGCCCCGTCCGACTGGCCTGCTTTTGCACGATCTGGCTGGCGATTGCGGTTTTCTGCCACGATCTGCTGAAGCAAGGAGCCTTCCGGCGATGATCCGACCCCACGTGCGCGCACGGACGGCGCTGGCACTGGCCGCAACCGCCCTCGGCATGACCGTCGCGCAAGCCGCAAGGGCACAGGATGCTCCATCAGCCGCGCCCCAGGAAACGCTTGCGGTTCACGGCCAGGCAACGGTGGTAGCGCAAGGCGTGACCGGATTTTCATCGCCCTTCAGCGGTGACAACAGCCTGGCACCCAGCCAGATCAAGGAAACGTTCGACGCCACGCTCTATCTGGGCGTGCAACCGTGGCGCGGGGCCGAACTCTGGGCCAATCCCGAAATCGACCAGGGCTTCGGGTTGTCGAACACGCTGGGCGTGGCCGGGTTTCCCAGCGCCGAGGCCTACAAGGTCGGCAAATCCAGCCCCTATTTCCGGCTGCAGCGCCTGTTCTTGCGGCAAACCGTTTCGCTTGGCGGAGAACGCAGCGCGGTGGCCGGCGCCGCAAACCAACTCGCAGGCTCGCAAAGTGCCAACCGGGTGGTGCTGACCGTGGGCAAATTCGGCGTCGGCGATGTATTCGACACCAACCGCTATGCCCACGATCCGCGCGGCGATTTCCTCAACTGGGCGATCGTCGATACCGGCAGCTTCGATTATGCCGCCGATGCCTGGGGCTATTCCTACGGCGCCGCGGCCGAGTGGTATCAGGGGCGGTGGACGCTGCGGCTGGGCGCGTTCAACCTCTCGAAGGTGCCCAACGGCGAAGTGCTGGAGACAGGGTTCGGGCAATACGAATTCGATGCCGAGATCGAACACCGCCACACGATCGGCGGCCATCCGGGCGCCGTGCGGCTGGCATTGTTCCGCAATCGTGGCCGGTTCGCTCGTCTCGACGAAGCGGCTGCCACGTTCAACACCACGGGCGCGATCCCCGACCTTGCCGCGCTGCGCCGACCGGCTACGCGGCTGGGCGGGCAAGTGAACATCGAGCAGGAGGTGACCGGCACGCTCGGGCTGTTCCTGCGCGCGGGCGCCAGCGACGGGCGTTACGAAGCCTATGATTTCACCGATATCGACCGCACGCTGGCCGTGGGCGCGTCGCTGGGTGGCAAAGGCTGGCACCGCGAGGGTGATCGGGTCGGGCTGGCCACGGTGGTCAACGGCATTTCGAAGGCGCGCGAACGCTACCTTGCCGATGGCGGCCTGGGCATCCTGATCGGCGATGGCGCGTTGGCGCACCCGGGTGACGAATGGATCACCGAGGCTTATTACAGCGCAGCAGTGATCAAGGGCTTCGCGCTATCGGCAGACTACCAGCGGGTGGTGCACCCGGGCTACAACCGCGATCGCGGGCCGGCCAATGTACTGGCAGTTCGGCTGCACGGGGCGTTTTAGCAAAAAAGGAGCCGCCCCGAAGGGCGGCTCGAGGACGACGCTGTCAGGGAGGACAGGACGCGTCGTGAAATCTGGCGCGTGATCAGCGCATGACGGGCGCGGTAACGCCGGTGGCCTGTGCAGAAGTTGCGCCGATGTAAGCGAAATTGCCGCAAGTGAGCGCGGCGGCGATAACGATGAGAACGAATTTGTGCATGGGACGGTTCCTGCCTGAACAAAGTGTCGAAGCGCTTCGCCTCGATTGCTAACCTTATTTAGTATATGCAAGGTTAGTTTGTCAAGGGCCTTGCGCTGGCCACCACGCAAAAGGCCGGAGCAACGCCCCGGCCTTTCATCGCTCGATCGTGCCGCAAGCAGACGGCCCGGTTATGGCAGGCTGTTATTTGGGCGGCATGCGGATCGCGCCGTCGAGCCGCAGAAGCTGGCCGTTGAAATAGCTGTTGCGCACCAGTTCGAGCACCAGGCTGCCGAATTCCTCGGGCTTGCCCAGCCGTTTGGGGAACGGCACCGAAGCCTCCAGCCCCGCAAACACCGCCGGCGCGCGTTCCTTCACGCCCAGCATCGGCGGGGTGGCGAAAGTGCCCGGCAGGATCGCGTTGACGCGGATGCCCAGGTCCATCAGATCGCGCGCCATCGGCAGCACCATCGAATTGACCGCGCCCTTGCCCGATCCATAAGTCACCTGCCCGATCTGGCCATCCTGCGACGCGGCGGACGAGGTGAGGATGATCGTGCCGCGCTCCATATCGTCATTCAGCGGTTCGGCGCCGGCCATGCCCAGCGCGGCGATCGAGGCCATGCGGTAGCTCGCCACGGCGATGCCCAGCATGCCGCGTTCGAACGATTCGGTGGGCGCACGCTTGTAGCCGCCGGTGGTCTTGTCGAAACCGACCGTCTTGCCGCCGCCCGCCACCATCGCGCAGTGGACCAGGATGCGTTCCTGGCCCTGCACGGCGCGCGCCGCTTCGAAGCCCGCCAGCACGCTTTCTTCGGACATGATGTCGACCTTGTGGAAGGTCGCGCCGGTTTCAGCAGCGTACTTCGCGCCATCGGCCTCGTTGAGGTCGAAGATCGCGACCTTCACGCCCGCGTCGCGCAGCGCGCGGACCGAAGCGAGCCCGAGGCCCGAGGCGCCGCCGGTCACGATTGCTGAAAGGGTGCTATCGATCTTCATGCGCGTCTCTCCGTCCATAATTGTGCAAATGCCATGACAGAGGCCGGTAGCGCCTGCAACGCACCCTCAAGCCCGCGCGCGCTGCCGCGATACCGTATCGCGCCCGCGATGGCGCTTGCGGCGGGGCTTTGCGGGTCGCGGCGCAGCTTCTAGGTCATTCATCTGTCGCGCGGCTTGCGCAAGGATCAGGATCAGGCGAGACCACACGATGACACAAGTGATGAAGGGCGTGCGCGTGCTCGAAGTGGCGCAGTTCACGTTCGTTCCGGCCGCGGGCGCGATCCTGGCTGACTGGGGCGCCGATGTGATCAAAGTAGAACACCCGGTGCGCGGCGATACCCAGCGCGGGTTCCTCAACATGGGGGGGGTCACGCTCGATCCGCTGCGGCACACGCTGGTCGAACATCCCAACCGCGGCAAGCGCAGCGTGGGCATCGATGTCTCTACCGCCGAAGGCCAGGAACTGCTTTATGAACTGGCGAAAACCGCCGACGTGTTCCTGACCAACTACCTCCCGCAAGTGCGCCAGAAGAACAAGTTCGACATCGAACACATCCGCGCCGCCAATCCGAACATCATCTACGCGCGCGGCAGTGCGCTGGGCGACAAGGGGCCCGAACGGCAGGTCGGCGGGTTCGACGGCACGTGTTTCTGGGCGCGCAGCGGGATCGCCGATGCGATGACCCCGGCCGAGCTTGAAGGCCCGCTCAGCCAGGGCATCCCGGCGTTCGGCGATTCGATCGGCGGAATGTTCATCGCCGGCGGCATTTCAGCCGCGCTGTTCCACCGCGAACGCAGCGGCGAAGCGGTTGAACTCGACGTTTCGCTGATGAGCGCG
>NZ_JANXWG010000125.1 GCF_025351285.1 Novosphingobium sp. | reverse complement strand
TGCCCGGCGATCCAGCGCGAACGCGGTTGCGGCTCAGGCCGCACCGGCACTTGCGCGAAATCGGCACCATTGCCATCTGCGCCGAGCGCGGCATCGAGCGCCCCCAGCGCGGCAGGATGGACCATGTCCTCGGCATCGTGCAACAGCACCGACCGCGCGCGGAAGCTTCCCCGGCGTTCATCCTCGCACAGCGCGGCGTAGAGCCGGTTGAGGCAATCGGCCTTGGTTGTCGGGCCATTCGCCGCGTGGACCACGATTCGCAATCGCGGATCGCCCGCTGCGGCAATCATCGCGGCCAGCGTCTGCGGATCGTTGCGATAACACCCGGCATAGATCCGCAAATCGCGCTGCGGCCAGGCCGAAAGCGTATGCGACAGCATCGTGCCCACCACTTCAGCCTCGTGCCACGCGGGCACCAGCACCGCCGCAACCCCGCGCAACGGCGCGGGCGGGCCATCTTCCGGGCCAGTCGCCAGCCAGCGCGCGCGCCCGCGTCCGGTCAACACCAGTCGCAACCACAGCCCGTCGACCGCAAGCTCGTCGAGCGCGCCGATCGCCAGCCACACCGCCGCGAACAACAGCAGTTCGTGTTCAAAGGCAGAGAGTGCGCGCAATACCGCGCCGAAGCGATCGGCATATGCTAACATCAACGCCCCCAATGAATGGCCTTGTCCCTGCAACCCCATGTCAACAACATTGGTAAGATTATTGTTAGTAACGCTGCGTGGCAACGCGATAAGCACAAGGAACTGATTCGAAAATGGCGCTAAAGTCGCGATTTTTTGCCAAGTTGATCTGGCCGGCGTTTCGGGCAGCCGGTCCGGGCGGAGTCTTGCTGATTGCCACCATTTTGGCGCTTGCCTTCGCCAATTCTGGCTGCCGCGACATTTATCACCATGTACTTCACACCAAATTGGCACATTCGCCGATCGCGGCGCTACCCACGATCGATGCGTGGATCAACGATGGGCTGATGGCGGTGTTTTTCCTGCTCGTCGGGCTGGAGATCAAACGCGAGGCGCTGGTCGGCGCGCTCGCGAACAGTGCAGCGCGGCGCATGCCGGTGATTGCCGCGCTGGCGGGCATGGTGGTGCCCGCGCTGGTGTTCTTGGGCGTGACGCACAATGAACCGCACTTGTGGCGCGGATGGGCGATCCCGGCGGCGACCGACATCGCCTTTGCCATGGCGGTGATCGCTGTGCTGGGCCGCCGCGTACCGCGCAACCTCCGGCTGTTCCTGCTGACCGTGGCGATCGTCGACGATATCGGCGCGGTCATGGTGATCGCGCTGTTCTATGCGCAATCGATCCACTTCGCCTGGTTGGCGGCAGCAGCGGGCGTGCTTGGTGCAATGATCGCCTGCAACCGGCTGGGCGTCCGGCAAACGAGCCCTTACGTCCTGCTGATGCTGCCGCTGTGGTACTGCGTTTTGCGCTCGGGCGTCCATCCGGCGGTGGCGGGGGTAGCGGCGGCATTCGCGGTGCCGCTACGCGCCGGAACCGGCATCCACGGGCCGTTGCGCCGGATCGAGCACGCGCTCGACGCGCCGGTCAACTACCTGATCATGCCGCTGTTCGGGCTGGCAAATGCCGGAGTCGCTCTGAGGGACGGGCCATCGGCGGCGGGCGGGACCACGCTGGCCATCGCCATCGCCGCCGCGCTCGTGCTCGGCAAGCAGGCCGGCGTGGCGCTGGCGGTGTTCGCATGCGAGGCGCTGGGCGTGGCGCATCGCCCGGCAGGAACCAACGCGCTCCACATCTGGGGCGCGGCGCTCGCCTGCGGGGTGGGCTTCACGATGAGCCTGTTCATCACCACGCTGGCCTTCCCCGACGCGCCAGAACTGGCCGAACGCGCGCGGCTGGGGATCATCGCAGGGTCTGCGATCGCAGCGCTGGCGGCCGGCGTGGTGTTGTGGTTCGCGCATCGCCGGGCCAAGCTGTGATCTTCTGAAGCGATCAATATGACCATATTTATCGACTTAGAAGATCAATAAATCGGGTGTAGCAAGACCTCACACAGTCAACGAAGGAAACTGCCATGACCGGATCCAATGCCAAGGCCGCACTCGCCGACAGCCTCAACGCGTTGCTCGCCGATCACTTCGCGCTCTATCTCAAGACCAAGAACTTCCATTGGCACGTGCGCGGGGCCCAGTTCCGCGACCTGCACCTGCTGTTCGACGAACAGGCGACCGAACTGTTCGCGCTGACCGACGTGCTGGCCGAACGCGTGCGCAAGAACGGCGCCGAAACGCTGACTTCGATCGGCGCGATTGCGGCGAAATCGGCGATCAAGGATGATGACCGGCGCGGGCTCGACGCGATGGAAATGGTCAAGGTGCTGCGCGACGACAACGCCGCGCTGGTCGAAGCCACCCGCACGGTGAAGGCCGCGGCCACCGCCGCCGGCGACAATGCCACCGAAGGCTTCGCCGATGACTGGACCGACCAGGCCGAACGCCGGGTGTGGTTCCTCAGCGAGATCCTGGCCTGATCGCGCGGCCCCGCTTACCATTCGCGCCGCTTGCCGTTCCAGTCGAAGAACGCGCCGGTCTGTTCGATCGTCCAGCCAGCGGCCAGGCTGCGCAGCCCTTCGGCGCTTTCCTGCGGGGTAATCTCGGCCTGCGCGCCGCCCATGTCGGTCTGGACATAGCCGGGGTGGACGAGGCCGACCACGACACCGCGCGGTTTGAGATCGGTGGCGACCGAGCGCATCAACCGGTTGAGCGCGGCCTTGGACGACGCATAGGCGTAAAAACCGCCGTAGGGCCAGGTCGAGGCGCCGATCTGGCTCGACAGGTTGATGACTTTCGCGCCGCTTTCCAGCCGGGGCAGGAATGCCTGGAGCACGCGCAGCGGGCCCTTGACCATCACTTCGAACAGCGCGTCCCAGGTGTCTTCGTCAAGGCTTTCGAGTTCGGGCGCGCGGTGGCCGGATATGCCTGCGACGTTGTAAAGGATGTCGATGGCTTCGCTGCCTGTGTCGGCCGCGCCGGCCTTGACCGACGCCGCATCGGCCACGTCCATCGCGTGGACGGTCAGCTTGCCGCCCGATCCGGCGGCAAGGTCGTTCAGCGCCGTGGCGGTGGCGGGATCACGAGCCAGCGCGAACACCCGGTCGCCCGCAGCAAGGTGCTGCCTGGCCAGTTCGAAGCCGATGCCGCGCGCGGCGCCAGTGATTGCGATGGTTGGCATTGGTTCTCTCCACAAGGCCCGATGACGGCACATCAAGGCGCCACTTCGGCATCATGTCTACAGGTCTAGTGGAGCGCGATGGATTTACCAATGCCGGGGATGAGTTGTCCGGCGCAAATGAAGTCACACCGGCACAGGGCGCCGTCTCGAGCATGCGCTGTGCCCGATCATATTGCCGGTGATCAAATGCCGGCTTCACAAAGCCGCAAAGGCGGGCCTATTATCGATGGCAGTTCCACAAAAGGACCACGGCCCATGCCCCAACTTCGCCCCTTGGATCCGAACTTTCCGATCACGAGCCAATTTGGAGCCGAGGCCTCCCCGGTGGTCCTGGTCAACATCTTTACTGTCGATGCCCGAGACGTCGATGCCCTACTTTTTGCCTGGGAAAAGGACGCGCTTTGGATGAAAGCACAGCCCGGCTTCATTTCGACCCAGCTTCACCGCGCCATCGGGGAGAGCCATGCCTTTATGAACTATGCGGTTTGGGAAACAGTCGACCATTTCCGGCGCGCGTTCACCGATCCGGAATTCCAGCAGGCGCTGGCCGCATATCCCGATAGCGCGGTGATCTCCCCGCACTTGTTCCAGAAAATGGCGGTCAGCAACTTGTGCGTCGAATGACGAACTGCTTGGGTTGGCCCGTGCGAGCCGGATCAGAACGGCAATCTTGCCTGTCCCGCACCTTCTGACGCTTCGCGACCCTCAACCTCCCCATCGCCCACCAGTGCCGAAACCCCCAGCCCCATCAGCCGCACCGGTTGCGGCAGGGGTAGCGCGGCGTCGAGCAGGGCGCGGGCGGTGGTGGCGAACACTTCGCGGCTGTCGACCGGCGCGGGCAGCGACTTCGCCCGCGTCATGTTGCTGAAATCCGAGAACTTGAGCTTCAGCGTTACCGTCCGGCCGCGCGCCTGCGCGCGTTCGATCCGTTCCCAGGCGATCTCGATGATGTCCTCCAGCGTATCACGCAAGCTCGCGCCCGAGGACAGATCGTGGTCAAACGTCCGCTCGGCGCTGACCGACTTGCGCGGGCGATCAGCGCGGACTCGGCGCAAGTCGATGCCTCGCGCGGCGCGGAACAGGTAATCGCCCATGCTGCCGAATTGCGCGCGCAGGAAGGCCTGGGTCTGGATCGCGAGATCGGCGCCGGTGTGGATGCCGAGCGCGGCCATCTTTTCCTGACCGCGCGGGCCGACGCCGTGAAAGCGCCCGACCGGCAGGCCCGCGACGAATTGCGCGCCCTCGCCCGGCCGGATCACGCACAAGCCATCGGGCTTGTTCTGGTCGCTCGCCAGCTTGGCCAGGAACTTGTTGTACGAAACCCCGGCGCT
>NZ_JANXWG010000124.1 GCF_025351285.1 Novosphingobium sp. | reverse complement strand
GTGCCCGATGCCGCGGCGGACGCGGCCCTTTGCACGCGCTGCCCGCTTTACGCGCCGGCGACGCAGACCGTGTTTGGTGAGGGGCCGAAGGGCGCCCGATTGCTGTTCATCGGCGAGCAGGCCGGCGACCAGGAGGACATCGTGGGCCGGCCGTTTGTGGGGCCCGCCGGGCAGATGCTGGACCGCGCCCTGGAGGAGGCCGGCATCGACCGGCGCCTGGCCTACGTCACCAACGCGGTCAAGCACTTCAAGTTCGAACAGCGCGGAAAACTGCGGCTGCACAAGACGCCGACCGCGGGCGAGATCGACATGTGCCGCTGGTGGCTCGAAGCCGAAACCGCCCTGGTGCGCCCACGCCACGTGCTGGCGCTGGGGGCAAGTGCGGCGCGTGCACTGCTCGGCCGTTCGCCCTCGATCGCGCGCGAACGCGGCAAGCCGATCTCGCTTGGCCCGGATGGCCTGGGCGGCACCCGGCTGGGCTGGATCACGGTCCACCCGAGCTATCTGCTGCGGCTTTCGGACGGCGCGCGCGAGATCGAAGCCGAACGCTTCACAGCCGATCTTGCGCTGGTTGCAAGGGCACTGCGCGAGGCGGACTAGCAAGTTATGATCTGATACAAGATATATCTTGATTGATCTGTGAAACATCCTATTTGGCTCTCCATGCACCGGACGTGATTCCGGGCAAATGGAGAAACCAACAATGCATTTCCACAATAACAAGCGTGGGCGCTTCGCCCATGAGGCCATTCGCGGCCTGTTCGGTCACCGTCACGGGCATGGGCCCTTCGGTGGCGGCGGTTTCGGGGGTGGCTTTGGCCCCGATGGCGAAGGCGGTCGCGGCGGCCCCGGAGGATTCGGGGGCGGCCCCGGCGGCCGGCGCGGCAAGCGCTTTTCGGGCGACGAACTTCGGCTCATGGTCCTGGCGCTGCTCGCCGAAGGCCCGCAGCACGGCTACCAGTTGATCCGCGCCTTCACCGAGAAAAGCGGCGAGGCTTATGCCCCCAGCCCCGGCGTGCTTTACCCGCTGCTGTCGCTGCTCGCCGACATGGGTCTGGCCGAGGAAATCGCAGGCAATGGTGCACGCCGCAGCTTTGCGCTGACCGATGCGGGCAAGGCCGAGATCGAGGCCAAAAAGGCCGAGATCGACGCCGCGTTTGCCCGGCTCGCGGCGATGGCCGAACACGCCAGCCGCACCGATGCCGCTCCGGTTCGCCGCGCGATGATGAACTTGCGCACCGCCACCGTGCAACGCCTCACCCGCGAAGGCGGTGACGACGAACTCGCGCTCAAGATCGCCAAACTGCTCGACAACGCCGCGCAAGCGATCGAACGCCTTTGAACAAGAAGGGAAAACCAACGATGACCACCAGCACCGCCACCGTGCCGACCGAGCACGCCAGCCGTTACCTCCAGCAACTGTGCAAGCACTGGAGCCACAAGTTCGAAGTCACCTTCGACGCAAACCACGGTTCGATACCGCTGCCGCTCGGCACCGCGGTGCTCGATGCCGGCCCGGATGCGCTCACCGTCGCCTGCACGGTAGGCGAAGGAGGTGATCTCGCGCGGATGCAACAGGTCGTTACCGAACACCTCGATCGCTTCGCCTTCCGCGAGGCGCCACTGCCGTTCGACTGGAAAGCAGGGTGATCGAAAGCGATTGCCCGCGCGTGCCGGCTTGACTAGCGGCGGTCGTGCGCGGGGGCGCTACCCTGGCGGATTCGCAAGGAGATCACGACATGACACTCACTCTCGACCAGGCGCTGACGATCGCGCGCGAAACCATGGCCGAGGGTGAGCGACGTGGCATGCTGCCGCTGGCCGTCACGGTGCTCGACATGGGCGGCCAGCCGCTCGTGGTGCTGCGCGATCATCGGTCGTCGCTTCATCGCGCCGACATTGCCACGGCCAAGGCCTCCGGTTGCATTGCGATGGGGCTGGGCGGGCGCGAACTGGCCAAGCGGGCGGCGGGCAACCCGGCGTTCATCGGCGCAGTCAGCCAGTTGTTCCCGCGCGGATTGGTGCCGGTGCCGGGCGGCCTGCTGGTGCGCGACTCAGCGGGAACGCTCATCGGTGCAGTGGGCGTCAGCGGCGACAATTCGGACAACGACGAGATCGCCGCGCTGGCTGGAATCGCGTCGGTGGGGCTGGTTGCGGATACCGGCGCATGACTCCTTCGCGACAGAATGATTGAAAATGATCGTGCTTGCGCGATCGCTCAAAATATAGCAGTGAAATCTGGGACGTGACCGCCTTTGGGCAGGTTGCGCGAACGTCTGCGATGGAGAGTGATCGATGAAAGCTAGCCACTCCGGCTTCAGGATTGCGCTCGTGCTGGCCAACGCACTGATCGCGCCTCTCGCCTTGGCCAGCCCCGCACCCACCACCGCTCCGTCCGAAGCCCTCCCCGGCCAGACCGCCGAAAACGCACCGCTCGAACTGCGCTTCCAGGACCCGCCGATGAGCGCGCGGCCGCGCGTGTGGTGGCACTGGATGAACGGCAACGTCACCAAGGACGGCATCGCCAAGGACATGGCGTGGATGAAGCGGGTCGGCATCGGCGGAATGCAGAACTTCGACGCCAACCTGACCACGCCGCAGATCGTGCCGCATCGGCTGGCTTACATGACGCCCGAATGGAAGGACGCGTTCCGCTTTGCCGCGACCGAGGCCGACCGGTTGGGCCTGGAACTGGCGATCGCCTCCTCGCCCGGCTGGTCCGAAACCGGCGGGCCGTGGGTGCCACCCGCCGACGGGCTGAAGAAAGTGGTCTGGAGCGAGACCATTGTATCCGGCGGCAGTCGCGCCGCGAAGATCGCGCCGCCGCCAGGGCTCACCGGCGCGTTCCAGACGCTGCCGCCCGGTCTCAGTATCGAGGAGATGATGTCGGGCAAGAAGGGCAAGGCGCCACCGCAGGCCTATGGCGATATCGCTGTCATAGCGGTGCCGGTCAGCCCGGTTGCCATGGCGCAGCCTGCGCTTGCACTGGCGGACGGAACCGCGCTCGATGGTGGCAAGCTGTTCGATGATGATCTCGCGTCGGGTGTCGATGTACCGCGCGGCACCGCGGCCCAGCCCGGAGAGTTACGGCTGACATACGCCGCACCGCAAATGGTGCGTTCGATGACGCTGTTCGTGGCGGGCGCCAAGATGATGTTCGGCGGCCCCGCGATCGCCCCGGTGCTCGAAGCCAGCGATGATGGACGGGCCTGGCGCAGGATCGCGACACCCGAAGTGGGCGAAGTGCCGACGACGGTGTCGTTCGCTCCCGTGACCGCACGGTTTTTCCGGCTGGTGCTGCACCCGCTGGCGCCGGCGATGTCGAACATGAGCGCGCCCGCGCCGGGCATCGCCGCGCCGTTCGACCTGGCAGCGATGGCGGCGGGCGCCAAGGCACCGTGGCAGGTCCGCCAGTTCACGCTTTCAGCGCAGCCACGGATCGACCAGTTCGAGAGCAAGGCCGGGTTTGCGCTGGCGATGGACTATTACGCGCTTGGCCAGACAGCCGATGGCGCGAGTGGCCCCGCGCCTGCGCAAGTGATCGACCTGACCGGCAAGCTGCGCGCCGATGGCACGCTCGACTGGACGCCGCCGAAAGGCACCTGGCGCGTGCTGCGGATGGGCTGGTCGCTGCTCGGCACAACCAACCATCCCGCAACCGAGGAAGCAACCGGGCTGGAGGTCGACAAGTTCGATGGCGCGGCGGTGCGGCGCTATATCGATCACTACCTCGGCATGTATCGCGATGCTGCCGGGCCGGACCTGATCGGCGCGCATGGCGTCCGCGCGCTGCTCACCGATTCGATCGAAGTCGGCGCGGCCAACTGGACCCCGCGCTTGGTCGAACAATTCAAGCGGTTGCGCGGGTATGATCCCACGCCGTGGATGCCCGCATTGGCGGGCGTACTGATCGGCAGCCGCGCAGATAGCGACAAGTTCCTCTACGATTACCGCCGCACGCTGGCCGACCTGATGGCGAGCGAGCATTACGGCACGATCGCGCAAGCCGCGCACGAAGCCGGGCTCAAGGTCTATGGCGAGGCGCTGGAGGACAAGCGCCCGTCGATCGGCGACGACATGACTATGAGAAGTCATGCCGATGTGCCGATGTCTGCGCTGTGGACTTACCCGCGCGAAGCTGGCCCCAATCCCAGCTATCTGGCCGACATGAAGGGCGCGGCTTCGGTTGCGCATGTTTACGGGCAGAACCTGGTCGCGGCAGAATCGATGACTTCGGCGGTCAGCTACTGGGCAGATTCGCCGCAGACCTTGAAGCGGATCATCGACCTTGAGTTCGTGACCGGGATAAACCGCCCGGTGGTCCACACTTCGGTTCACCAGCCGACCGATGACAAGGTGCCGGGGCTGTCGCTGTTCATTTTCGGCCAGTATTTCAACCGGCACGAGGCCTGGGCCGAACTGGCGCGGCCATGGGTCGACTACATCTCGCGCAATTCGCTACTGCTCCAACAGGGGCGCAATTTCGCCGATGTGGCGTATTTCTATGGCGAAGAAGCGCCGCTGACCGGGCTTTACGGGCTGAAACCGGTGGCCGATGCGCCGGTGACCAATGCCTACGATTTCGTCAGCGCCGATGCGTTAATGAACCACCTTTCGAACGACGGCACGGACCTGAAGACGAGCGGCGGCGCGCGCTATCGGGTGCTCTATCTGGGCGGATCGTCGGCGCGGATGACGCTGGCGGCGCTGCGCAAGATCGCGGCGCTGGTCGAGGGCGGGGCGACCGTAGTGGGCCCGGCGCCCGTGGCCGATCCGAGCGCGATGGCAGCGGGCCGGGATGCGGAATGGCACGCGCTGGTCGGCAAGTTGTGGGCCGGTGCTGGTGAAACGCGGTTCGGCAAGGGCCGGGTGATCGCGTCCGACCGGATCGAACCGGCGCTGCGCACGATCGGCGTCGGCCCGGACTTCGCGTTCACCGGCGGCGCGCCCGATGCGCAAGTGTTGTTTCTCCACCGCCGGCTGGTGGATGGCGACAGCTATTTCGTCGACAACCGCCGCGACCGGCCCGAGACCATCGAGGCGCATTTCCGCGTGACCGGCAAAGTGCCCGAACTGTGGCACGCCGAAACGGGCAAATCCGAACCCGTCAGCTATCGAATCGCGGATGGCGAAACCGTGGTGCCGCTGGTGCTGGGCGCTGACGAATCGGTGCACGTGGTGTTCCGCAAGACCGCGATCGCCAGTTCAGCAACCGTGACGCAGCCCAAGCCGACGAAGCTTGCCGAATTGTCGGGACCATGGACTGTTGCCTTCGAGCCCGGCCGCGCCGCCCCGGCTGTGGCCACGCTACCGATACTCGGCGGGCTGGAAACGCAGGCCGAACCGGGGATCAAGTACTTCTCGGGGCTAGCGACTTACCGCAAGACCTTTGCCTTGCCCAAGGCTGCGCGGCGCGGGCGTCCGCTGTGGCTCGATCTCGGTTCGGTGCACGAACTGGCCGAAGTGCGCGTAAACGGCACGGTGGTGGGCACCGCCTGGCACGCGCCGTTCCGGCTCGATATCGGCGGCGCGGTCAAGCCCGGCGCCAACACGCTGGAGGTGCGGGTGGCCAACTTGTGGATCAACCGGCTTATCGGCGATGCCCAAAAGGGCGCGCAGAAGGTTACCTGGACCGCCTTGCCGACGTATCGCGCCGACGCTCCGCTGCGGCCGTCGGGCCTGATCGGGCCGGTTACGTTGCTGGGGGAATAGGCCTCAGGTCCACACCGCTTCGGGCGGCAGGCTCATCAAAATGGCGTCGATGTTGCCGCCGGTCTTGAGCCCGAACAGCGTGCCGCGATCGTAGACGAGGTTGAATTCGGCATAGCGGCCCCGGTATTCGAGCTGGCGCAGCTTTTCGGCTGGCGAAAACGCCTGCGCCATCCGGCGCCGCACCAGCTTGGGGAAGGCGTTGAGGAACGCCTGCCCAACGTCGCAGGTGAACGCGAAATTTGCTTCGAACGCCGCCATGTCAGGGCATTCGAGGTGATCGTAGAAGATGCCGCCCACGCCGCGATGGACATTGCGGTGCGGAATCCAGAAATAGTCGTCGGCCCACTTCTTGAACCTTGGGTAATATTCGGGATCGTGCGCGTCGCACGCGGCTTTGTAGGCGGCGTGGAAATCGGCGGTGTCCTCGGCGTAAGGAATCGGCGGGTTGAGATCGCCTCCGCCGCCGAACCAGGCCTTGCCAGTGGTGAGGAACCGGGTGTTCATGTGAACCGCGGGCACGTGCGGGTTGGCCATGTGCGCAACCAGGCTGATACCCGTGGCGGTGAAGCCGGGATTCTCGACGCTCGCTCCGTGCATGGTCTTGGCGAATTCGGGCGAGAACGCGCCGTGGACGGTCGAGACGTTGACCCCGACCTTTTCGAACACCTTGCCCTTCATCAGGCCCTGGACGCCGCCT
>NZ_JANXWG010000058.1 GCF_025351285.1 Novosphingobium sp. | reverse complement strand
CTGGCACAGCGCTGATGTATCTCGACTTCGCTCGACACGAACGGAACGTGGGGAATGGTCCCCTAACTCAGCCGGTCCAAATCCGCCTCGGTCAACGATCCGGGCACGATCATCAACGGGCAGGGCAATTGGTCCGAAATGAAGTGCATGACCAACGGGCCGGGCCCGCCCTCGGGCGCGGCGCCAAGCACCAGCGCGGCGATCTCCGGGTGTTCGGTCAGGTAATCGCGCACGGCCTTGGGGCCATCGCCGCTGCGCACCGCGATCACCGGGTGCAGGCCGGATTCGCTGACGAGCCCGCTTGCCGCCGTGGTGGCGAGCACTTCGGCACGATCGCGCGCTTCGCCTTCGATGGTGGCCTGCACCCCGCTGAACAGCGAGAAATCCTGCTGCGGCACCAGCGCGAGGATGTGCACCGTGCCCCCGGTGCGCACCGCGCGGCGCGCAGCGAAGCGCAGCGCCAGCCGCGCCTCGGCAGTCTCGTCCATGATGACAAGATAGATGCGGTTGTGCGGCATCGGCGTTGCTGACCCTCCCGGACGCAAAATCGCCCCCGCGGACACGTAATTCCTATCGCACCATTGCCGCAAGCCCCTTGACCCTGCGACGAGGGCACGCGAAAGATCGCGCATAACACGCGGCGGGGGCGTAGGCGCGTTCACCAAAGCGGCCGGGTCCTCGCACTGTCAAACTGATGCAGCTTGAAGGACCGATCCATGCCCACTGCGATCAAGATGCCCGCGCTTTCACCCACGATGGAAGAAGGCACGCTGGCCAAGTGGCTGGTCAAGGTGGGCGACACCGTGAAATCCGGCGACGTGATGGCCGAGATCGAAACCGACAAGGCGACGATGGAATTCGAAGCGGTTGATGAAGGCACGATCGTGTCGATCGACGTGGCCGAAGGCGCCGAAGGCGTGAAGGTCGGCACCGTGATTGCGATGATCGCGGGTGAGGACGAGGATGCCACGCCAGCTCAGGCCGCATCTGCAGTTGCGAAAGCCGCGCCTGCCCCCACACCCGTTCGGGCTGAGCCTGTCGAAGCCCTGCCTTCCCCTTCCAACGCGGCGCCAGAAGCGAAGAACAGCCCTTCGACAAGCTCAGGGCGAACGGAGGATAGGGTTGTGGCCTCGCCGCTGGCCAAGCGCATCGCTGCCGACAAAGGCATTGACCTGTCCGCGATCACCGGCACCGGCCCCAACGGCCGAATCGTCAAGGCCGACGTCGATGGCGCAAGCGCTTCACCCAAGTCCGCTGCTGCGCCTGCTGCCGCTCCCGCTGCGGCGGCTCCAGCGTCTGTTGCCGCTCCCGCCGCCAAGCCCGCCGCTGCGTCGGTGCCCGATTTCGGCATCCCGTTCGAAGCGACCAAGCTCAACAACATCCGCAAGACCATCGCGCGCCGGCTGACCGAGGCCAAGCAGACAATCCCGCACATCTACCTGACCGTGGACGTGCAATTGGATGCGCTGCTCAAGCTGCGCGGGCAGTTGAACAAAGCGCTGGAAGCGCAGGGCGTGAAGCTCTCGGTCAACGATCTGCTGATCAAGGCGCTGGCCAAGGCGTTGATCCAGGTGCCCAAGTGCAATGTCAGCTTTGCGGGCGATGAACTGCGCACGTTCAGCCGCGCCGATATCTCGGTGGCGGTGGCGGCGCCTTCGGGGCTGATCACGCCGATCATCGTCGATGCCGGATCGAAGTCGGTTTCGGCGATCTCGATCGAGATGAAGGCGCTGGCCGACAAGGCCAAGCAGGGCAAGTTGCAGCCGCACGAATACCAGGGCGGCACCGCCAGCTTGTCGAACCTCGGCATGTTCGGGATCAAGCAGTTCGACGCGGTGATCAACCCGCCGCAAGCGATGATCCTCGCGGTCGGCGCAGGCGAGCCGCGGCCTTATGTGGTCGACGGCGCGCTGGCGGTGGCGACGGTGATGAGCGCCACGGGCTCGTTCGATCACCGCGCGATCGATGGGGCTGATGGCGCGCAATTGATGCAGGCTTTCAAGTCGCTCGTCGAGAACCCGCTGGGGCTGGTGGCTTGAGTTGCCCAAGCCTGGCCAAACCATCTTATCTCTGGCCTTGACCGGTTTTTGCACGCTCAGCGTGCTAATTTCATCAGGGCTGTGCCTTCTTTATCTTTTTACACTCCTGCTGGGTGGAAATACAAACGCATTTGTGATCATTCCAATGCTGCTTGGATTTATCGCTCTCACATTGTATTTTTGCGCAGATTTCACGCGTGGGAGAAAAATAAGCTCATTGGTTGGCGCCATTTTGACTGCGATACCATCGTATGCCATCGTATTACTTATATATCTAAGCGGCCACGGCATATTTTTAAAATTGCCCTTCAATATTGAGCTTTAGATGGGGAAGATTTTCGAGGTGCGTCTTTTACATTTGGTCAATCTAAAGGGATTGTTAAGAAATGTCTGAATACGATGTGATCGTGCTCGGTTCCGGTCCGGGTGGCTATGTCGCTGCGATCCGCGCGGCGCAGCTTGGGCTCAAGACCGCGATTGTCGAGCGTGAACTGCTCGGCGGGATCTGCCTCAACTGGGGGTGCATCCCGACCAAGGCGCTGCTGCGCTCGGCCGAGGTGTTCCACCAGATGAAGCACGCCAAGGATTACGGGCTTTCGGCGGACAATATCATTGCCGATCTCGATGCCGTGGTCAAGCGGTCGCGCGGGGTGTCGAAGCAGTTGAACCAGGGCATCGGGCACCTGATGAAGAAGAACAAGATCACCGTTCACATGGGCAGTGGCGTGCTCAAGGGCGGCGGCAAGCTGGAAGTGACGGGCGACAAGGGTACGGAAACCATCTCGGCCAAGCACATCATCATCGCCACCGGCGCCCGCGCGCGTGACCTGCCGTTCGCCAAGGCCGACGGCAAGCGCGTGTGGACCTATCGCCACGCGATGGTGCCCACCGAAATGCCGAGCAAACTGCTGGTGATCGGATCGGGAGCGATCGGGATCGAGTTCGCCAGCTTCTACAACGACATGGGCGCCGAAGTGACCGTGGTCGAAATGCTCGATCGGGTGGTGCCGGTCGAGGATGCCGATGTTTCGGCGTTCCTCGAAAAAGCGATCACCAAGCAGGGCATGAAGGTGATGACCGGCGCGGGCGTTGAATCGCTCGCGGTGTCGGATGGAGGCGTGAAGGCCAAGATCAAGCAAAAGGACGGCAAGGTCGTCGAGGCCGATTTCAGCCACGTGATCGTCGCGGTCGGGATCGTGCCCAATGTCGAGAACATCGGGCTGGAAGATTGCAAGATCGAGCCCGACAAGCGCTTCCATATCAAGGTCGATCCCTATGGCCGCACCAATGTGCCCGGCGTGTGGGCGATCGGCGATTGCGTCGAAGGCCCGTGGCTGGCGCACAAGGCCAGCCATGAAGGCGTGACCACGGCCGAATCGATCGCCAAGGAACTGGGCAACAAAGATGTCCACCCCCACGCGATGGACCGCAACAACATTCCCGGCTGCACGTACTGCCACCCGCAGATCGCCAGCGTTGGCATGACCGAAGCCAAGGCCAAGGAGGCGGGCTATACCGTCAAGGTCGGCAATTTTCCGTTCATCGGCAACGGCAAGGCCATCGCGCTGGGCGAGCCCGAGGGCTTCATCAAGACGGTGTTCGACGCGAAAACCGGCGAACTGCTCGGCGCGCACATGATCGGGGCCGAAGTGACCGAACTGATCCAGGGCTATGTCGTGGGCAAGACGCTGGAAACGACCGAGGTCGAACTGATGAACACGGTGTTCGCGCACCCGACGTTGAGCGAGATGATGCACGAGAGCGTGCTTTCGGCATACGGCCGCGCGATCCACTTCTGAGGCGGGGCGCTTGATCGAGCTTTACACCGCGCCGACGCCTAATGGGTGGAAGGTGTCGGTGATGCTGGAGGAGTGCGAGCTGGCGTATCGCACGCATTGGGTGAACATCGGGCAGGGCGAACAGCTCGCGCCTGCTTTCCTCGCGATCAGCCCCAACGGGCGGATTCCGGCGATTGTCGATACCGCGCCCGATGACGGTGGGGCGCCGGTTCCGGTGTTCGAGACGGCGGCAATCCTGGTTTACCTGGCCGAAAAGACCGGGCGTTTCCTGCCCGCCGATCTGCGTGGGCGGACCGAAGTGCTGGAATGGCTGGCGTGGCAAGTCGCCGGGCTGGGGCCGATGCTGGGCCAGCACGGCCATTTCGCGCTCTATGCGCCCGAACGGATCGCCTACGCCACCGATCGTTACCGGCGTGAGGTGGTGCGACTTTACGGCGTGCTCGACAAACGGCTTGAGGGGCGTGAGTTCATCGCGGCGGGCGAATATACCATTGCCGATATGGCCTGCTTTCCGTGGATTCAGACGTGGAAGGCGCAGGCCATTCCGATCACCGATTTCCCCGCGTTGCATGCCTGGTACGAACGGCTGAAATCACGCGAAGGGCTGCGTCGCGGCATGGCGCTGGGACGCGATCGGATCAACCGACGCCCGCAGGACGATACCACCACGCGCAAACTGCTGTTCGGGATCGAGGACGCGTAAGATGGCCGGCCACGTCGAGTTCTTCTTCGACCTTTCCTCGCCGTGGACGCGGCTGGCATTCCACAACATTCAACCGATCCTGGCAGAGACAGGCGCAAACGTCCGCTGGCGGCCGTTCCTGGTTGGCGGGGTGTTCAACGCGGTCAACCCCAGCGTCTATCAGGCCCGCGAAAGCAACGATCCGAAGATGGCGCGCTCGTTCGGCTGGCTCAAGGAATGGGCGGCGCTGGCCGGGCTGGCGATGAACTTTCCATCGCCGTATCACCCGGTCAAATCGGTGTGGGCGATGCGGTTCTGCTGTGCGTTGGAGGACCGGCAGGCCGATCTGCACGCCTTCGCCGAAGCCGCGTTCGAGACCTATTACCGCGATCAGCAGAACCTCGATGATTCAGCCGTGCTGGTGTCGATTGCGCAGGGTTGCGGGCTGGATGGCGCAGCCTTGGCTGCATCGGCGCAAACCGGTGCCATCAAGGACCGCTTGCGCGCCAACACGCAAGAGGCGATCGACCGCGGCGCGTTCGGTTCGCCGACGATGTTTGTCGCCGGTGAGGCAATGTACTTCGGCAATGATCAATTGCCGCTGGTGCGGGCGGCGCTGTCGATGGTTGCCACAAAGAGCTGAACGACAACGCGAACTGATTCGCTTGATGCCGGCGCGAGTGCCGCGTCCGTTCGATCTATTTTTGGCACGTGAAGTGCAAATTCGCATTTGCCTGAACTCGATGGTCTTTAAACACAGTCGCTGTGATCGTTGCAACAGAACACCGCAGCTTACCGCGAAAAAATATCTGTTCATCGCACGTTGAGACATTCCAAAAAATTGGAAATCGATTGCATCATATTTGCCGAAGCTACGTAATTTCGCCTCGTGCAATTCAGGAACTTGCGTTACCATCTGGCAACCGAGTGTGGAGAGCACCGGGTCGTGGTAAATTATTTTGCCTGCCAACCTGCATCTGAACCCCAACAGTCAGGGCTATCATCATGAATAAATCCTCGAAGCGACTTTTCGCCTTTGCAAGTGCCGCGCTGGCGCTGTCGGTAGCGGTGCTCTGGCCCGGCCATGGCATTCTTGCTGCCGACCACCTCGATCCCCCTGCGCGCACCGATATCCTTTTCGACTCAACCCCCGACAAGCCGGCTGATATCGCGGACGTTTTTGCGTGGCACACCGCGACGACGACGGTGTTCGTTGTCACTTTCGCAGGGCCCGTCGCGACGACATTGCCGGCGTTCTACGATCGGGATGTGCTGTACAAGATCAACATTTCGAACACCGACGCAACGACGACGCCGAACATCCCGATCACCGTGAAATTTGGCAAGGGCGCGAATGCAAACCAGTTCGGCGTGCAGATCAGCGGCATCCCGGGGGTCAACGGTGCCATTGTCGGGCCGGTTGATTCGACGCTGGTGAAGGATGGCGTGACCGCGAGGGCAGGTCTGTTCGACGAACCGTTCTTCTTCGACCTGCAAGGGTTCAAGGATACGGTCGCAACCGGCCACCTCGCTTTCAACAACAAGCGCAACTTCTTCGCCGGACAGAACGACACTGCGATCGTGATCGAGATCCCGTCAGATCGATTGAACAATGCCGGTCACGTTCTCAACATCTGGGCAACGACCGCCCGTTTCGGAGGGCAGATCTGATGACCCGGATTTCTTTCAAGTTTCGACGTGCCGTTCTGATGGCGCCGCTGGGGTTCGCGATGGCAACGCTATCGGGTTGCGGCAATGACTATGCCGCGCCGACCCCTACGCCATCCGCTTCAGTTACCGGTACTGCGGCAAGCTTCGATGTTACGCCTTGTCTCAACCAGACCATCCCCGGAACCGGGCTTACGGTTGCGCAGGCGGTCTTGCCCGATACGCTGAAGCTCAACCTGAACGCGCCGTCCGGCTTTCCGAATGGGCGCACGTTGACCGATCCTGTAATCGACGTGACGCTGGCCGTGATCTTCCTCAACTTGTCGAAAAACAGCCCGGCTACGCTCGCGGGTCTCCCGCTCAATCCGCCGGCCAACGACTTGCCGTTCAAGTCTGCCTTCCCGTATCTTGCCGATCCGCAAGGCACACCGCCACGCGCAGACACCACCGGCACCAGCTTCGATTTCCGCACCGATGCCGATTCGGCCTACACGCGTGTCGACCGGATGGGCATGCCGGCCGTCGCAACAGCGTTGATCGGTTCATCGATGAAGACGGCTTACAATGACGCCAATCCTTCCGATGACGCAGCGGGGAAGTTCGTGCCCGAGATCACCTCGCGTCTTACGGCGCTGGCCACGGCACTGAACCTCGATTTCTACGGCGCCGGTCTATCACCCTGCGCGGTGGCGAAGTAAATTCGAACCGGGTCCCGGTCTGGAAGGGGGCATCCCTGCATCCCTCCGGACCGGGCTTGTCCGCGATCGAACCCGCATGATTGAAGCCCTGCGCCAACTACGTTTGCCGCAGCACGGCATGAGCCGCGTCGGGCTCTTGCTCGCACCGCTCATTGTCCTGCTGCTGGTTGTCGGGCTCGATCGGCCGTGGCGTTCGTGGAACGCAACGCCGACAGGAACGGCCGAGATTCCCAAGCTCGGCATCGGACCACGTAATTTCGCCGATGCCTTGGCCAAGACCGATGATAAAGTTGCGTTCGCACGCGGCCGGGCGCGCGATGCCGCAGACCAGTGGCTGGTGCAGGAGGCGCTCGCCGGCGCGCTCGTTGCTCGCTTTCGGTTGACCGGCAATTACGATGATCTGGCCGAGGCCGATCACGCACTCACAATTGCGCGGGCCAATGCCCCTGCGGCATCGGGCCCGATCATGACCGAAGCGGTGTTCGCGATGATGGTTCATCGCCAGGACCGCGCACTGGTGGCGCTGGATCGGCTCGGCCATGCTGCGGTGCCGACCGAATCAGACGAATTGGCCGAATCCCGGGCTATCGAAGGCGATGTTGCGTTCTATCGAGGCGACATGGCGGGCGCGCGTTCAAAGTATCGGGCAGCGGATAAACTCGACGCCGGGGCGAGCGCGACTTATCGCTGGGCCGTACTCGCCAAGGCGCAGGGCGACTTTCCGCGCGCGCTTGCTGAATTTTCGCGGTCGGCCGACAGCAAGCACGGCATCGCGCCGTTACACGTGGCAGGCACCGCATTGCAGATCGGCGCGATCGAACTCGCTCGTGGCAATACCGCTGAGGCCAGGCGGTGGTTCGTCAAGGCTGACAACGCCTTCCCGGGCTTCTGGCTGATCGAAGCGCATCTCGCACAAGCCCGCGCCATCGACGGCGATCTGCCCGGCGCGATTGCGCAGATGCGCGATGTGGCGCAGCGCAGCGGGTCGGCCGAGGCGATGGACGCCCTGGCGATGCTGTTGCGCGCACAAGGCATCGGCGACGAAAGCCGCATGTGGTCAGCCCGCGCCGATACCTTGTGGCGCGAACGGCTGAACCAGATGCCCGAAGCCGCATTGGGCCACGCGCTGGAGCATGAACTGGTGTTCGGCACGCCCGAACGCGCGCTTGATCTCGCCACCCGCAACCTGGCCGCGCGACCTTACGGTGAATCGCGCCTGTTGATGGCGTCCGCCTTGTTGATGAACGGACGCACAGAGCCCGCATTGGACCAATTGGCCCAAGCCGAACGCTCCGGCTGGCGCAGCGCCCCTCTTTACGCGTTGCGCGCGCAAGCATTTGAATTGTCGAGCCGGGTGGCAGATGCGGAAGTTGCCCGGCGTGAAGCGCAGACGCTCAATCCGCATGTGTTCGAACCTTGGACCGCGCTGGTATGGTTTTCGCACGGGTGATCCAACGGGGCCGGCTTTGGGTAGTGGTGGCCGCCGCCATCGTGCTGCTGTGCGGATCACCTGCGGCCGCGCACCTCACGCCCAATTCCGAAGTGCAGATGGCGATCGGTCACTCCTCGATTCGCGCCGATGTAATCGTGCCGCAAGGCGAATACGCCTTCGCTACCGGCAATCCTGTCAGCAACGATGCGCGATCGCTGGACCTTGCGCGCGCCTATCTCGAAGACCGCTCTGCAATCCTTGCTCCCGACGGCCGGCGATGGTTGCGGCACATCGAATCGATCGCTTTTGCCCAGATTGCCGGGCCGCCCGATCTCCACGTTGTCGAACAGTGGACCCCTCCGCCCGGCGCGCCGCTGCGCCGCTTCACGATCGACTGGCACGTGCTGGTCGATGCCTTGCCCAATCACTTCGCACTGTTTCTGGTAAGCTCCGACGTGGCAAACCGGGTCGGCGCCGTGCACGAGGTGATCGGCGCCGTGCGCAGGCATTCGGCGCGCCTTGTGGTTGATAGAGGTGGCAGCTCTGCACTCACCGCGTTCACCAATGCCGTCATGGTGGGGGTGGACCACATCCTGGGCGGCTACGATCACCTGATGTTCCTGCTGGCACTGCTTCTGCCCGCGTCGCTGATTGCCAGCGGCGGCCGATGGGTTGGGTTGCGCCCCATGCGAAAGACGATCGGGCATCTGGCCAGGATCGTGACCGCCTTCACCATCGGCCACAGCGTCACGCTGATCGGTGCGACGCTCGGCCACTGGCACCTGCCGTCCGCGCCGGTCGAGGTGATGATTGCGATTTCGGTCCTGGTTTCGGCCATTCATGCCATCCGGCCGCTTGCACCAGGACGAGAGCCGCTGATCGCGTTGATCTTCGGATTGATCCACGGGCTCGCCTTTGCGACGATCTTCGCGCAGGCCGGCGCCGCGATGGGCAGCGGCGCGCTTGGACTGGCAGGGGTGAACCTCGGGATCGAAATGGTCCAACTCGGCATCGTTCTCGTTACGGTCCCGGCGCTGCTGGTCCTGGCATCGACCCCTGCCTACCCGCCGATCCGAATCGGCGCAGCAGCCTTCGCCTGTCTGGCGGCGCTGGCATGGATCGTGAACCGAACAACCGGCGAGCTGGCAAATCTGGTGGCCGCACTTGAAAGCGCCATGTCGCATGCCGGCTGGCTCATCGCGCTGCTATCGATCGCGGCTCTGACAGTGCTGGTATCAAATCGGCTCGCGATCGCCGCGGCCCATTCTGGCAAGCACGCATAAAGTTGGCGGACAGGGTGGGATTCGAACCCACGGTGAGCTTCCACCCACGGCGGTTTTCAAGACCGCTGCAATCGACCACTCTGCCACCTGTCCGTGCGTGGTGTAAAAAGGCGGCTAGCGCGATGGCCGGCGTTTGTCATCGTTTTTGCGCCTGCTTGGTGAGCGTTCACCAGCAGCGACGCAACGGCTTGGCATTTTCCGGCTGTTCACAGCCCAAACAATCGGCTTTGCACCCGGCATGGTCACGGTCGAGAATCGCTTCGGGGCTGTTACGGTGCGGGATCGCGATTCGTCACAATCCTGTCATTTATCGCGCCTAGCCGCTGCGAGTGTGGTGAGGCGCTTGCCACGTCTGTCGGATAAGGGGCGTTAGCAGCGATGGCTTCGGTTGGACCCACTGGCGCCGCCTCGCGCGAACGCGAGACGCCACCCGGCGCGTTTGGCGAAACCGCGTTCCGGTCGCTGTGCTTCGGCGCTTCGATGGTGCTGATGATCGGATTGGCCGGATTGATCATTTCGTTGGCGATCGGCGGCTGGCCGGCCTTTGCCAAGTTCGGGTTTTCGTTCTTCACGTCGAGCGAGTGGGACCCGGTGGCGGACCGCTATGGCGCCGCAGGGCCGATCGCGGGAACGCTGATCACCGCTTTCCTGGCCTTGCTGATGTCGTTGCCGCTGGCGGTCGGCGTGGCGATTTTCCTGACCGAATTCTGCCCGCCGCGCATCGCGCAGCCCTTGGGGATGGCGGTTGAGCTGCTCGCTGGCATTCCGTCGATCGTTTACGGCATGTGGGGGCTGTTCGTGCTCGCTCCGTGGTTCGCCGCGCATGTGCAGGCTCCGCTGGCCGCATCCGTAACACCGGGATCGTGGCTCGAACGCGCCTTCGCCGGGGTGCCCAACGGCGCCAACATCTTCACCGCCTCGCTGATCCTGGCGGTGATGATCCTGCCCTACATGGCCTCGGTGTTCCGCGAACTGCTGATGGCGGTGCCGCCGCAAATGCGCGAAGCGGCTTACGGCATCGGCAGTACCTCGTACGAAGTCGTTGGCTCCATCCTGATCCCGTACGTGCGCACCAGTGCGATCGGCGCGGTCATGCTGGGGCTGGGCCGTGCACTGGGCGAAACGATGGCGGTGACGTTCATCATCGGCAACAGCCACGCATTTCCGAAAAGCCTGTTCGATTCGGGATCAACGATCGCATCGACCATCGCCAACGAATTCACTGAGGCGACCGGCGAACTCCACGTCGCGGCGCTGATTGCGCTGGGCCTCGTGCTGTTCGTGATCACCTTCGGTTCGATCGCCGGCGCACGGCTGTTGCTGGGCCAGGAAAAGTACAAATGACCGCGCCCGACAAAACTTTGACGACGCCCACGCAGACTCCGAACCGGTTCGAGCGTGATACGCGGCGCAAGATCATCAACATGGTGTTCGTCGTGCTGGCGACCGGCGCCACCGCCTTCGCGGTCGGTGCGTTGCTGCTGATCCTGTACTCGCTGGTGGTCAACGGCCTCGGCGGGATCAATCTGGCGGTGTTCACGATGGACCAGCCCCCGCCGGGCGAAGTGGGTGGCCTGCGCAATGCCATCCTGGGTTCGATCATCATGTGCACGATGGGCATGGCGCTCGCGGTCGTGGTCGGCATTCTGTCGGGTACCTGGCTGGCCGAATACGGCGATGGCAGCCGTATCGCATCGACTGTGCGGTTCCTCAACGACGTGCTGCTTTCGGCGCCGTCGATCCTGGTCGGCCTGTTCGTTTACGAGATGCTGGTACGGCCATTTCATGGGTTTTCGGCGCTCGCCGGTGCGGTGGCGCTGGCGTTTCTGGCCACTCCCGTGGTCACGCGCACGACCGAGGACATCCTGCGGCTGCAAAGCGGCGCCCTGCGCGAGGCCGGCATGGCATTGGGCGCCAACCGCGGTTTCGTGATCCGCACGATCATCTGGCGGGCATCGCAATCGGGGCTGGTGACCGGCGCACTGCTCGGCTTTGCGCGGATCAGCGGCGAGACGGCACCGTTGCTGTTCACCTCGCTCGGCAACCCGTTCCAATCGTTCCGGCTCGATCAGCCGATGGCGGCGCTGCCCACGACGATCTTCCAGTTCGCGCTTTCGGCTTATGACGATTGGCGGCGGTTGGCCTGGGTCGGAGCGCTGCTCATCGCCACGACTGTGCTGGCAATCAACATTCTCGGGCGTGTTCTGACCCGCGGGAGTACCCACAAGTGAATTTCGAACTTTCGCAGGAAGAACAACCGTCGGTCATCCACGGTCCGCCAGCGGGCTCGCTGGTGATCGACGTGCGCGGGCTCAATTTCTTCTACGGCAAGACGCAGGCGTTGTTCGATGTCGATCTGCCGGTGGCGCGCAACCACATCACCGCGCTGATCGGGCCTTCGGGCTGCGGCAAATCGACGCTGCTGCGCACGCTCAACCGCATTTACGATCTCTATCCCAACCAGCGCGCCGAAGGGCAGATCCTTTTCAACGGCGAGGATGTGCTGTCGGGCAAGGGTAGCGATGACGCCAGCGACGGCAGCCAGCGGGTCAATGGCGATACGTCGCGGCTGCGCGCACGCGTGGGCATGGTGTTCCAGCGGCCGACGCCGTTTCCGATGTCGATCTACGACAACATTGCGTTCGGGGTGCGGCTGCATCGCAAGGTCAGTAAGGCCGACATGGACGTGATCGTCGAACGCGCGCTGACGCGCTCGGCGCTGTGGGACGAGGTCAAGGACAAGCTCAACCAGTCGGGCCTGGGCCTGTCGGGCGGGCAGCAGCAGCGGTTGTGCGTGGCGCGCGGCATTGCGGTGGAGCCCGACGTGCTGCTGCTCGACGAGCCAGCCTCGGCGCTCGATCCGCTTTCCACCGCCAAGCTGGAAACCGCGCTGGTCGAGTTGAAGGACACCTTCTCGATCGTGATCGTGACGCACAACCTGCAGCAGGCCGCGCGCATTTCCGACTATACGGCGTTCATGCTGATGGGACGGATGATCGAATTCCGCGCCTCGACCGACGCCTTCGTCAGCCCCGAAACACAAGCCATGCGCGATTACGTAACGGGCCGATTCGGCTGAGCCTTTGTGTGTAACGGCACGCTGGCTGGCTTGATCGCACTTGCGATCCTGTTGGTGACAAAGCGATTTCGCACCACGTTCGGGTGTGGCATGGTCATCCGCATGGCTAAACACATGACAGGTTGGCGCAAATTGTGCGGGTTGGTCGCCGCCTTGGCGATGGCGGTTCCCGCTGCCGCGCAGGCACCCGGCAGCGAAGGCGGTTTCCAGGGCTACATGCAGGTGCTGGCTGCGCGCGCGCGTGCGCAAGGTGTCAGCGAGGCGACGATCTCCCGCGTCATGCCGCAACTTACCTTCAATGCGCGCGTGATCGAACTCGATCGCACTCAGCCAGGTGGCGGACCGGCCCCCGGGCCCATTCCCGCCTTCGCGCCCTATCGCGCCAAGCACGTCGACGCGGTGCGGATCACGCAAGGACGCCGTCAATATGAGGCGTCTGCCACGACGATCGGCTCGATCGAGCGGACGTATGGCGTGCCGGGTTCAATCCTTATGGCAATTTGGGGAAACGAGTCGAACTATGGCTCGTATACCGGTGATTTCGATCTGTTTCGTTCGCTCGCCACGCTGGCTTACGAAGGCCGCCGACGCGAACTGTTCGCGCAGGAATTCATCGCCGCGCTGAAGATGGTCGATCGCGGTGTGCCCCGCGGCAAGATGGTGGGAAGCTGGGCCGGGGCCTTCGGCAACCCGCAATTCCTGCCCAGCGTCTATTTGCGTGTGGCGCGCGACGGCGATGGCGACGGATTCGCCGATATCTGGTCAAGCCGCGCCGATACGCTCGCCTCGATCGCCAGCTACTTCCGCGATGCCGGCTGGCGGCGCGGCGAACCGTGGGGCGTTGCGGTCTCGGTTCCCGATGGGCTGAACCGCGCCGCGCTCGCCAACCGCCTGGCCAGCCCACGTTGCGGTCCGGTGTTCCAGCGCCACAGCCGCTGGCTGTCGATGCGCGAATGGCGCGCGCTGGGTCTGGAACCGCGCGGTGGCGCCTGGCCGGCGGATTCGATGCAGGCCACGCTGCTCGAACCCGATGGCCCTGGGCGAACTGCGTATCTGCTAACCGGAAATTATCGGGTTATCCTCGATTACAATTGCTCGAACTTTTATGCCCTTTCCGTGGGACTGCTCGCCGATGCGATCCGTAATTGACCTTACTGCCCTGGGCACGCTTGCCCTGATCGCCGTTACCGTAACGCCGATACCGGCCAATGCGCGCGCACCGCGCACCGAATCCGTCGCCACCACCGGCGTGGGGCCGGAAAGCGATTACCCGCTGGTGGTGGGCGAGGCGTTCACTGTCGATGGCAAGACTTACGTACCCAGCGACACGATGAATTACGACGCGGTTGGTTATGCGGAAGCTGGCGAGGGCGGGGATATTGTAACGGGCGCGCACCGAACGCTGCCGCTGCCGAGCTATGTCGAGGTGACCTCGCTGACTTCGGGCAAGACCATCCTCGTCCGGTTGACCAGGCGCGGGCCGATGGCAGGTGCCAACCTCGTGGCGCTGTCGCCGGGAGCATGGTCGCAATTGGGACTGGGTGCGGACGCCAAGGCGCCAGTGCGCGTCCGCCGGGTCAATCCGCCCGAGCCCGAGCGGGCGATGCTGCGCCTGGGCCAGCACGCGCCCGATCGCATGGAAACGCCGCCAGGGTTGCTGGGCGTACTCAAGCGCAAGCTTGGCGACGGCAGCGTTGCGGTGCTCAGCGAAACAGCGCGAGGAGCGGCGGCCAGCCCGATGGCAGGGCAGCCCTCCGTGATCAAGCCCGATGCTGCCAAGCCAGGCTTGGCCGAAGTCTTGCCAATCAAGCCGGTTTCGGCGCCAAAACCTGCGACTCAAAAGCTTCAGACCCCAAAGCCGCAGGCTAAAATCGCCAAGCCAGCCATTGCTCAGAAGGCAGCGCCTGCGGCAATCACTGCGGCGCCACCCAAAGTCCCAGCTCCGGTGGTGGCCAAGGTCATGAGACCTTGGGTGCCAAGCGCCACCAACCCGGCACCAGCCAACCCGTCCTCGGCTGGGCTGCTAAAATCCTCCCAAGCCGTTCAGGTCGGTGCGTTCTCCAGCGAAGACCGGGCCAAGGCGGCAGCGACCAAAATCGGCGCCCAGGTCTCGCAGTCCGGCAAGGTCTGGCGCGTCAGGCTGGGTCCGTTCCCCGATCAGGCCAGCGCCGATCGCGGGTTGGCGAAAGCACGCGCCGCCGGCTACCGCGATGCACGGATCGTTCGCGAGCCCTGATTGCATCGCGCCTGACAACTGGCCATGACGGCGGTTGAGCCCGGAACGACAGTCGTTACGGCACAACGCGAGATTGACCGGTTGAGTGGACGCTTCATCAGTTTCGAAGGCGGCGAGGGCGCGGGCAAATCGACCCAGGCACGGATGCTTGCCGATGCCCTGCGCGCGCAAGGGACCGAGGTGGTCATCACGCGTGAACCCGGCGGCACGCCCGGGGCAGAGGCCATTCGTACGTTGTTGCTGACCACCGAGGGGACGGGCTGGAATGCCCGCGCCGAAGCGCTGCTGTTTGCCGCCGCGCGCAGCGATCATGTCGAGCGGCTGATTGCACCCGCGCTGGCACGCGGCGCCTGGGTGGTGTGCGATCGTTATCTCGACAGCAGCCGCGCGTATCAGGGTGGCGGCGGCGGCTTGACCGATGCCGATTTGCTTGCGCTCCATGCGATCGGCAGCTCGGGCCTGCTGCCGCACCGCACCGTCCTGCTCACGCTCGATCCGGCGATTGCAGCGACGCGCATCGCGTTACGTGACGGTGACGCGGTGGATCGTATCGGCGGACGTGACCGCGCTTATCACGACCGAGTCGATGCGGCATTCCGCGCGATCGCCCGCACAGCGCCCGATCGCTTCGTCCAGATCGACGCCTCGCGTAACGCACAAGCCATTCATCGCGACATCTTGGCGTCGTTGGCCGCGGACCTGCCGGCATGACCGTGCGGACGCTACGCCGATGATCGGCCACGATGATGCCTGGAAAACGTGGCGTAACGGGATAGCTTCGGGTCGGCTGCATCACGGCTGGATCCTTGCGGGGCGTGAAGGACTGGGCAAGGCCGGCTTCGCGCGCGCGGCTGCGGCTGAATGGGTCAACCAGGCGGGTACAAAGCAGCCTGCGCCCGAAAGTCACCCAGACATCCTGTTCATAACGCCACTGGCGGCGAGCGACGACGATTTGCGCAAGCAGGCCGAAGGCAAGCCTTACGCGCTCAAGCGCAGCATCTCGGTTGAGCAGGTCCGGCTGATGCAGCGCCGTCTCGTAACGCGGCCGACGCTCGGCGATCGACGCGCGGTCATCATCGATTCGGCCGACCTTTTGGAAAAAAGCGCAGTCAACGCCTTGTTGAAAAGCCTTGAAGAACCGCCACAAGGCACGGTTTTGCTGCTGGTAGTGCACCGGCCCGGCCGGCTGCTCGCCACGATCCGCTCTCGCTGCCAGATCATGCGATTTGCCCCGCTGGACGCCAAAGATCTCGCGCTGGCGCTTGATGAAACCCTGGCAGCGGCAGACCCGGCAACGCGTGCCTCGCTGATCCAAATGGCCGCAGGGTCCCCTGGCGCGGCGATGGCCTTCGCAGACCTCAATCTCGGCAAGGCCGCCGCGTTATTCACCAGGCTGCTCGAACAGGGTGACCCCAATCTGTCGTTACGGAGCGAGCTGTCGAGCGCGCTCGGTCAACGCCCCGGCCGGGACGCACAACTGGGCGCGATCGAGGCCGCGAGGCGATTGTTGGTGACGCGCTTGCCGCTTGCATCGCCCGCAGAACGCCTCTGCATTGCCGATGCTCACCAGCAGCTCGTTCAACTTGGCGCGCAGGCACCGACATACAATTTCGACGCAGGGTTGTTGCTGATGGAAATCGGCGGGTTGCTGGCTTCGGTGGCGGCCTCTAGGGAAGGGGCCAACTAGTCCAGTCCCGAAAGAACCAGGCCAACCCGATGGGCGCACCTTACACGATCACTACCGCGATCAGTTATCCCAATGGCCGTCCGCATATCGGCCATGCCTACGAGGCGATTGCGGCCGACGTCATCGCACGGTTTCACAAGGCGCAGGGCCGGGACGTGTTCTTCCAAACGGGCACCGACGAACACGGTCTCAAGATGGTGCAAAAGGCGCGTGAACTGGGCATTGAACCAGCAGCACTGGCCGACGAAATGTCACAATATTTCATTGATATGTGTGCTGAACTTCACATTGAATATGACAATTTTCAGCGTACCTCTGAACCCCGGCACCACGCCGCAAGCCAGGAACTCTGGAAGCGCATGGAGGCAAACGGCGATCTTTATCTCGACCGCTACGAGGGCTGGTATTCGATCCGCGACGAAGCTTACTACGATGAAAGCGAACTCGTTGCAGGTGAGGGCGGCGAAAAATGCTCTCCCCAAGGCACCGAAGTCGAATGGACCGTTGAGGAAAGCTGGTTCTTTCGCCTCTCAAGCTACCAGAGCAAACTCCTTGAACTCTATGAAACACATCCCGATTTCATTCGCCCGGAAAGCCGTCGCAATGAAATGAAGGCGTTTGTGTCGGGAGGGTTGCGCGATCTTTCGATTTCGCGGACCAGTTTCGATTGGGGGGTCAAGGTCCCCGGTAGCGAAGCGCACGTGATGTACGTGTGGGTCGATGCCTTGACCAACTACCTGACTGGGCTTGGTTGGCCGGATGAAACCGCAACGTTTGCAAAGCATTGGCCGGCGGACCTCCACCTGATTGGCAAGGATATCGTTCGGTTCCACACCATTTACTGGCCGGCTTTCCTGATGAGCGCCGGCCTGCCTTTGCCACGGCAGGTGTTCGGGCACGGTTTTCTGCTCAACCGCGGGCAAAAGGAATCCAAGTCGCTTGGCAACGTGACCGATCCCATCGCGTTGGCCCAAACATTCGGTGTCGATCCCTTGCGGTATTTTCTGCTGCGCGAAGTCGCATTCGGGCAGGACGGTAGCTACTCGGCCGAGGCAATCGTTGCGCGCTGCAATGCCGAACTGGCGAACAGCTTCGGAAATTTGGCTCAACGCACACTTTCCATGATTTTCAAGAATATGGGTGGTGAACTTCGTTCAGATACTACGGAAACAGAGGCCGATCGGCAATTGCGGGCAACCGTAGCCAGCAAGATCGCGGCTCTGCAGATCGAATTCGAAACGCTTGCGTTTAGCGATGGCCTCGATGCCTGGATGCAGGGGATCTTTGCATGCAACCAGTATGTCGACGAACAGGCGCCGTGGGCGCTCCGCAAGACCGATCCCGATCGCATGGAAGCGGTGCTGATGACGCTGTTCCGTTGCGTGCGGGATCTGGCCATTGCGCTGCGGCCGGTGACCCCGGGGTCTGTCGACCGCCTGCTCGACCAGATGGGAATCGGCTCGTCGGAGCGCGACTTCTCGGCGCTCGCGGACAGAAAATGGTTCGATGCGCTAGTGGCCAGCGGTTTCCGCCTGGAACAGCCCATCGGCGTATTTCCGCGGATCGAAGCCCCGGCCGACGAGGCGGCAGCCTGATGCTGGTCGATTCGCATTGCCACTTGAATTACAAGGGGTTGGTCGAAGATCGGGCAGGGGTGCTTGCCCGTGCGCGGGCCGCTGGCGTGCAAGGCTTTCTCAACATCTCGACAAAGCAGAGCGAATGGGCGGCCGTTCTGGCGACAGCCGAAGCCGAGCCGGACGTTTGGGCCAGCGCGGGCATTCATCCTCACGAGGCGGATCAGCACGCCGGGTTGGAACTGGACGACTTGCTGGCGGCCACCGCAAACCCAAAGGTCATCGCGATCGGTGAAACCGGGCTCGATTACTTCTACGATCACTCGGACCGCGCGGTTCAGCGTGCCTTGTTCCGCATGCACATCGCAGCCGCGCGCACGACAGGTTTACCGCTCATCATTCACACCCGGGACGCCGAGGCCGACACCGCCGCGATCCTTGCGGAGGAAATGGCGGCGGGAGCATTTCTTGCGCTGATCCACTGTTTCACCGCTTCGGCCGAGTTTGCGCAAACTGTCCTGGATCTCGGCTTGACGATTTCGTTGTCCGGGATTGTCACGTTCAAAAATGCGCGTGATTTGCAAAAAATCGCAGCGGAGTTGCCACTGGACCGCATCCTCGTGGAGACCGATGCGCCGTTCCTGGCGCCAATTCCGCATCGCGGGCGGACGTGCGAGCCGGCTTTCGTCAAGGATACGTGCGCTTTCGTGGCTGGGCTTCGTGGAATGACCAGCGATGCGCTCGCCGAGGCAACCGGGCATAATTTCGCCCAGCTTTTCAAGAAGGCCGGCTTGTGAAACTGATCATGCTCGGGTCGGGTACGTCGACCGGCGTGCCGCGTATCGGCAACGATTGGGGCGCATGCGATCCCGACGAACCACGCAACCGCCGGACGCGGGTTTCGATCATTGTCGAGGGCGACGACGGTGCGCGACTGCTGGTCGATACCTCGACCGATTTGCGCCAGCAGATGCTTGCCAATGACATCGACCGGATCGACGGGATATTCTGGACGCACGACCATGCCGATCACACCCACGGCATCGATGATCTGCGCGCAATCCGCTATGGTCGCAGCGGGCCGATCCCGGGCTACGGCGCCGATGAAACCGTGCGGCGCTTGCGGCAGCGCTTCGGGTATGTGTTCGCGGGGCAGTTCGGATATCCGACCATTTGTGCGATCGATACGCTCGATCGGGTGCGAATGGTTTCGGGCATCGGCGTTTCGCATTGCCAGGTTCCGCATGGACCTGTGCAGTCGACCGCATACCGATTCAGCCAGGCAGGAAAATCAATCGGTTATGCGACCGACTTCAGCGAGTTGACACCCGAGCTTGTCGCGTTGTTCGAGGATTGCGACTTGCTGGTGGTTGATTGCCTGCGCCGGCAACCACACCCTACGCACGCCCATCTGGGTATGGCGCTCGAGTTGATCGCGGCTTCCAGGGTTCGGCGCGGCATTTTGACGCATCTCGACAAGTCTATGGATTACAGGAGCTTGCTGGACGAAGTTCCTGGCAATGTCGAACCCGGCTATGATGGTTTGGTGGTCGAATTGTGAATGGTATCGACTCCGATCGGGCTGTTGCAATTGTCGGATCGCTGATGGCACTTGTCATTGTTGCCGCTGCGGCGCGCCGGCGTAGCGTTTCGATGCGGTCGGGAATGGTCATGCTGCTGATCTGGGGCATTATCATCATTGCGGCCGCAACGGCAATTGCGTTGCTTGGACGCTGAATTCGTCAGCATCACGCCCCATGGTTTAACATAATAATTATTATCAATCATAAGGACCGTAAGCGCAAGTTAGAGATGTCACAACCGGGACGTCTGGCGGTTCCAGTGGCATGTTCTCCTGCATCGCGGGAGGACTTGGCTATGACGGTGGTGGCGATGAGCCATGGCGAGCTTTCGAGATATGACACGCTGCTTCGCTTCGAGCGCGGCGAGTTGCGGGTCGAAGATGCGGCCATGTTGCTCGGTATCTGTCGTAGGCAGGTCTATCGGTTGCTCGGCCGATTGCGTGCCGATGGTCCTGAGGCGCTCGTTTCCTGGAAGCGCGGTCACCCAAGCAACCGTGCCTTCAACGCGGAGCTTCGCACCCGCGTTGTCGGACTGGTTCGCGAGCACTACCATGATTTTGGGCCGACGCTGGCGGCCGAGTATCTTGCTGAACGGCACCAGATCGTCATTTCGCACGAGACGTTGCGCAAATGGATGATCAAGGAGGGTTTCTGCAAGGATCGCGATGCGCGTCGCCCGCGACCATATCAACCCCGCTACCGACGCGACTGCCGCGGAGAGTTGATTCAGGTCGATGGCTCGAAGCACTGGTGGTTCGAGGATCGCTGCCCGCAGTGCACGCTGCTGGTCTACATCGACGACGCGACCAGCGAATCGCCGGAGCCAACGCGTTCCTGCCGGGCTACATGGCGCGCCACAACCAGCGGTTCGCCAAAGCGCCGTACGACGCGCGCGATCTGCACCGCCCCCTCGCTCCGCACGATGATCTGCGCGCCGAGATGGTCTGGCGCGAGCAACGCACGGTCACCGCTGCGCTGACGCTGCATTACACAACAAGGCGCTGTTCATCCTTGAGCCCACCGAGATCAGTCGGCCGCTGGCGGGCAAGCGGGTCGAGGTTTGCGAATATCCCGATGGCGGACTCGAGATCCGCTGCGGGGAGCATGCCCTCCCCTACCGGATGTTCGACAAGATCCGGCAGGTCAACCAGGCGGCGATCGTCGAGAACAAGCACCTCGATGCGGCGCTGATGATGGCCAAGCTGATGCAAGAGCAGCTGCCGGCGCGGAAGCGCAACAACAACGAGCCGTGTCGTCGTTCGCAACCGAGCCACATGTTCCCGGTTCCCGCTCAGCAGGGCGAGGCACCGGTCAAGCACAAGCGGGGACGGCCTCCCCTTCGTCGGCTCACGCCGATCGAGGCGGCACAACGGATGCTGGAGCGGTGTTGAGGGTGCCCACTGCCTTCGCAGCGGGTCCGGGGTCTATCACCCCGTGACCTGCGCACCAGCAGGGGCTGCGCTGCGCTAGATCGAGGGCTCCACGCAGCCCCTGCTGCATCAAGCCGTGACATCTCTATCTGGCCGAAATAGTGTCTTCTCTAATTTGCAGAAACAAGGACGCGGTTTCGCCATGACATCGGTCACGGACTTCCCCCGAAAAAATCCTGACAGATCGACCCCAGATCCGGTGGATCAATTGCAGCGCTTGCTGACCATCATGGCTCGGTTGCGCGATCCGGCGACGGGCTGCGAATGGGATCGCGCCCAGTCGTTCGAAACGATCGCACCTTACACCATCGAGGAAGCCTACGAGGTTGCAGACGCAATCGGTCGCGGCGACGTCGGTGATTTGCGTAGTGAACTTGGCGATTTGCTCTTCCAGGTCGTGTTTCACGCGCGGATGGCCGAAGAAGCCGGCCACTTTGCCTTCGGCGACGTGGCCTGCGCCATTGCAACGAAAATGGAGCAGCGCCATCCGCATATCTTCGGCAACCCCAGCGATGACTTGACGAGCGTGCCAACCGGGCGGGAGCAGCGGTGGGAAGCGATCAAGGCTGCCGAACGCGTCGAAGCCGGGGCAACGAGCGCGCTCGATGGCGTGGCGCTTGCCCTGCCCGCGCTCATGCGCGCCGAAAAGCTTCAGAAGCGCGCTGCACGGGTCGGTTTCGATTGGCCCGATCCGACTGGACCGGCTGCCAAAGTGGTGGAGGAAATGAGCGAATTGGCTGAGGCCCGAACCCAGGCCGAACGGATCGAGGAGGCTGGTGATCTGCTGTTCGCAGCGGTCAACCTGGTGCGCGCCAATGGGGTTGCGCCCGAGGACGCGTTGCGCGCGGCCAATGCCAAGTTCGAACGCCGTTTTCGCGCAATGGAGGCTCTGGACCCGGCCTTTGCAAACCTCACGCTGGATCAGCAGGAAACGCTGTGGCAGCGCGTGAAGGCGCTAGAGCCGGGTGTATCGACCCAGATCACGCAAGGCTAAGCGCACGCGGATCTTCAGAGCCGTGGTGCCAGCGCTGTCTTCGGTGGGTTCCTCGGCCAGGACTTCGCCATTGGCGTGAAGCCAGGCAATCCGTTGGCCGTCGGCAAGCGGGATGATCAGGTCGAGTGTTTCCGCCCCGCCGGTCAGCATCGCCGCGATCTTGCCGATCAGGGCGTCCTGCCCTTCCCCGGTCAGCGCCGAAATCGGCACCACCGGCACACCGGCGATGTCGGCGTCGATCAAGGCCTGCCGTGTGGCGCGATCTTCCTCGTCGAGCAGATCCCACTTGTTCCATGCCTCGATCATCGGGATCGGCGGCGTTTTCTCGTCACCGGCCACGCCCAGGTCTGCCAGCACCATTTCGACTTGGCGTTTCTGCGAGGCCGTGGCGGGGTTGGCGATATCGCGGACATGAACGATCAGATCGGCTGCAGTCACTTCCTCGAGCGTGGCGCGAAACGCTGCGACAAGTTGCGTTGGCAAATCCGAAATAAACCCCACGGTGTCGGACAGGATCGCCTTGTCGAGCCCTGGCAGGCGCACGCTGCGCATCGTGGGATCGAGCGTGGCGAACAGCAGGTCTTCGGCCAAAACGCTGGCGCCGGTCACGCGGTTGAACAGCGTGGACTTGCCGGCGTTGGTGTAGCCCACCAGCGCAACGATCGGCCAGGGAGCCTTCTTGCGGCGATCGCGGTGCAGCCCGCGCGTGCGGCGAACTTGTTCGAGTTCGCGCCGGATCCGCGCCATGCGGTTGCGGATCAGCCGGCGGTCGGCCTCGATTTGGGTTTCGCCCGGACCACCGAGAAAGCCGAATCCGCCGCGCTGCCGTTCGAGGTGAGTCCAGCTTCGCACCAGACGCCCGGCCTGGTAATCGAGGTGCGCGAGTTCGACTTGCAGCCGGCCCTCGGCCGTGGCGGCGCGTTCGCCGAAGATTTCCAGGATCAGCCCGGTGCGGTCGATGACCTTGCGTTTGAGCTTTTCTTCAAGATTGCGCTGCTGGATCGCCGAAAGCGAGCCATCGACCACGACCAGTTCGGCATCGGACTGGTTTGCGGCAACGACCATGCGCTCGACCTGGCCCTCACCGAACAGCGTGGCCGGGCGGACCGCGCGAATCGGGAGTACGAACGAATCGACCACTTCGATCCCGATCGCGCGCGCCAGACCCTCGCCTTCTTCCAACCGGGTTTCGGCGTTTTCAGCCAGACCACCGCCACGCGCGCGGATATCGGGAAGTACCACGAGCGCACGGGCACCACGCGAAACCTCGTTGTAGAGGTCCTTGTTCGCGCCCGTTTGTCCGGTCTTCTTTTCGCCTTCTGGTCGATTGGCGCCCTCTGGGTGATCGGTCAGCGGCTGCTGTCCTCTCCGTCCCAATCACCGCTCAGGTCGACATGACCGGCGGGCTGGATCGTCGAAACCGCGTGCTTGTACGCAAGCTGCACATAGCCTTCGCGCTCAAGCAGCATGCAGAACAAGTCATAAGCCGCGACTTTGCCCTGCAGCATCACGCCGTTGACCAGGAACATCGTGACCGACACGCCCGCATCGCGCACGCTTGAAAGGAACACTTCCTGCAGCAGCCGCGGTTTGCGACCGTTGTCATCGACCGGCGCCTGGAATTGGCTGACGGGGATCTGCGCGCTTGGCATGATTGTCGAGATCGCGTGCTTGTAGACCAGTTGCGATTGGCCATCGCGGCGCAGCAGGATCGAAAAATTGTCGAACCAGGTGACGATGCCCTGAAGCTTCACGCCCTTCACCAGGAACATGGTTACCGGCATCTTGTTGCGGCGCAGCAGGTTGAGGAACGCGTCCTGCAGGTTCTGGCCCTTGCCGCTCGATGCGGGCCCGGGCGACGCTGCGGCGCTGGTAGATGCAGGCGCCGTTGCAGCGCCTGTTTCGCCCTGATCGGAATCCGACGGCGCAGTTTCAGCTTGCGGTTTTAGGCGAGCGGACAAAGTTTTCCCGGTCATCTGTGATGGCTCCTTTGCTTATTGGCGCGTCCTCGCCCCATTCGGGAACAAGAACTACGCAATCAGGCACGGGACGAATCATTCGATCCGCCATGTGCCGCTTATTCGCCCATACGATATGGCCTGGGCCCCGGGACGTAAACGCTCAAATTGCCATCGGTTCCCGAATCTTCAGTCGATCACTTCGTCTTCGCGCCGATCGACCATACCCAGTAGCTTGAGCTTGCGATGCAAAGCCGACCGTTCCATGCCGATAAAGCTCGCAGTTTTCGAGATATTTCCCGAAAAACGGCGGATCTGGACGCGCAAGTATTCGCGTTCGAAATTCTCGCGAGCTTCGCGCAAGGGTACGCCCATCAGCGCCGATCCGCCCCCCTCGCCGCCCATCGGACCCGAGACGATCTCGGTCGGCAGCATGTCGGGTTCGATGCGGGCGAGCCGTTCGCGCGGCGCGAGAATGATCGTGCGCTCGACGACATTGCGCAACTGGCGCACATTTCCCGGCCAATCGTAGCTTTGCAGCGCGGCCATCGCCTCGGGCACGACAGCAGGCGGCGGAATGCCCTGTTCGGCGGCGTAGCGGGCGAAGAAGTGATCGACCAGCGCCGGAATATCGTCCCGTCGCTCGGCCAGCGCCGGGATCGTCACGGGCACCACGTTGAGCCGGTAATAGAGATCCTCGCGGAAACGTCGTTCGGCGATTTCGACTTCGAGCGGGCGCGATGACGACGAGACCACGCGCACGTCGACGCGGATCTGGCGATGCCCGCCCACCCGCACAAAGCTTTGTTCGGTCAGCACGCGCAAGATCCGCGCCTGGCTCGAAGCTGGCATTTCGGCCACTTCGTCGAGGAACAGCGTGCCACCATCGGCCATTTCGAGCAGGCCCGCGCGGATAAGCTTGCCGTCGGCCTCCTCGCCGAACAGTTCCTGTTCGAAACGTTCGGGCGTGATCCGCGCGGAGTTGACCGTCACGAACGCGTTTTGCGCGCGCGGGCTCCAGCTATGGAGCAGTCGTGCGGCAACCTCCTTGCCCGAACCCGATGGTCCGGTGATCAGCAACCGGCTGCCGGTGTTGGCGATGCGCTTGAGCGTGGCGCGGACCTGGTTGATCTGCGCGCTGCTGCCGGTGAATTCGTCGGCCATCGCAAAGCCCTGCCGCAGCCGCGCGTTTTCACGGCGCAAGCGTTCGGTTTCGGTGGCGCGTTCGACCAGCAGCAGCAGCCGCTCGGCCTCGAACGGCTTTTCGATGAAATCCATCGCCCCGCGTCCGATTGCCGAGACCGCGGTGTCGATATTGCCGTGGCCCGAGAAGATGATCACCGGCAGTTCGGGTTCGCGCTTCTTGATCTCGTCGAGCACTTCCAGCCCGTCCATCGGGCTGCCGTGAAGCCACACATCTAGCAACACCAGGCTGGGCCGGCGTTCGTCCACCGCGGCCAGTGCGGCGGTGCTGTCGCCGGCGAGACGGCAGCCATAGCCCTCGTCGCTCAGCACGCCCGCCACCAGTTCGCGGATGTCGCGCTCGTCATCGACGATGAGGATATCGAGGGGCATGGGTCTGGTCCTGGTTGGGGGTAATGTCATGTAAGTTGGGTCATTCTGACTGGGTCATTCGGCAGCGGCCGCGGATTGGAATGGTGCATCGCTGGCTGAAAATTGCGCGTTGCTGCGAGCGAGCGGATCGCGTGCGAAGCGCATGGTGACGCGCGTGCCCCCGCCTGGTTCGGGGGTGAACGCCATTTCGCCGCCGTGTTCCTCGACGATCTTGCTGACGATTGCGAGGCCGAGGCCGGTGCCGCGTTCGCGCGTGGTGACGTACGGTTCGAGGATGCGATCACGTTCGGGCGGAAGGCCCACGCCGTTGTCGGTCACGCTGACGGTCACGCTGTCGCGGTCGCCTGCCAGCGTAACCGCGACGCGGCCGCGATAATCGATGTCCTCGCGCGCCGCGCGCGATTCGACCGCCTCGACCGCGTTCTTGAGCACGTTGGTCATAGCCTGGCCGATCTGATGCCGATCGCACGCGATGGTGATGTTGGGTTCGTCGCAGGCGAAGCTGAAGCCGATGTCGCTGCGCGCAACTTCCTGCAGGAACAGTGCCTGGCGCACGAGATCGTTGGCATCTTCGGTGCGGAACACCGGCTTGGGCAGCCGCGCGAACGACGAGAATTCGTCGACCATCTTGCGCAAGCTGCCGACCTGCCGGATGATCGTGCTGGTCAATTCATCGAACAGTTCAGGATCGACGGTGATCTGCTTGCCATAGCGCCGGCGCAGGCGTTCGGTGGCGAGCTGGATCGGGGTCAGCGGGTTCTTGATTTCGTGCGCAATGCGCCGCGCCACGTCGGACCAGGCGGCGCGGCGCTGGTCGAGCAATTGCGCGGTAATGTCCTCGAAGGTGATCACGTGCCCGTTGGCATCGGCCACGATCTTGACCGCCAGCGTCCGCAAGTCGTTGTCCTTGCTGTAGTGGATCAGGCCCGAAGGCCGATCCGTCTCCAGCATCTGGGCAAGCTGCGGCGACAATTGCGCGAGCGGAATGCCCAGCGGGCGCGGTGCGGCGCTATCGAGCAACAGCCGCTGCGCCGAGGTGTTCATCAGCAGGATCGCGCCTTCGGCGTCGATCGAGATGATCCCGGCGGTGATCGCTTCGACCACTGCCTCGATGAAGGCGCGGCGTTCCTCCAGCTTGGCGTTGGCGCCAACCAGCGCCTGCGTTTGCCCTTCGATCTGCGCGGTCATGCGATTGAACGCACGGCTGAGCATGCCGATTTCGTCAGCTCCGCCACGCGGCGGCACGCGCATCGCCAGGTTGCCGCTGCCCACCCGCCGCGCCGCGAACACCAGTTCGGCCAGCGGCGCCACCTGCCGGTCGGCAATCCGCAACGCCAGCCACACGGACAGCCCGACCAGCGCCAGGCTGATCGTAAGCAGCGCGAAGTTGAAGCGCAATTGCAGCGCGGCGGCACGACTGATCAGCTCGCCATAGGCCTTGAGCACGCTTTGCGCGCGCTCCCACTGGCTGAGCGCGAGCGCATCCGAATTGCGCGCGGCATAAAGATAAATGCCGCGCGTTCGATCGAGCGCGGTCACTGCCTCGATACGCTGCTCGCTCGGGGTGACGACGACGGTTTCGCCCGCATCGATCCGGCGCAGTTCTTCGGGCGTGACGCGCTGACGCTCGGTCACCTTTTCGGGATCGACGATCGCGGCGATATGCAGCGCACCGTCGGGCGATTTCTGCAGGATGGCGGATTCGTTGAGCCGGCGGCTGACAACCTGGAACGAATAGCCTTCGGCAAAGGCCGGGCTGCTCATCGAAGCCTGGTCGAGATAGGCGTGGAGATCGCCCGCCATCGTTACGGTTTCGTTGCCGACATCGCGCAAGTTCTGGTCGTAGTAACCGCGCGCCAGCTTGTTGGCATTCTCCAGCATCCCGCGCGAATTGTCCGAGAACCAGAACTCCACGCCCGACTGGAACAGAAGCGACGCGAACAACACTACCAGCAAGGTCGGGATCGCAGCGACGAGGGAAAACAGCCAGACCAGCCGCACGTGCAACTGGCCATTGCTGGCAACCAGCCCGCGGCTTGCGCGGCGCAGTGCCAGCCGCCGGCCCCACAACACGAGCAAGGCCATCGCCGGCACCAGCGTACCCACGAGCAGGCTGGTGGTTGTCCGCGACGGCAGCAGCCGTGCCTGCGAATGGCCGCTGCTGATCGCCAGCCAGGCGATGACGATCATCATCGACAGCGCGGCGGCAGAGACCAGTTCGAACAAAAAGAACACATTGGCGCGGCGGGCGGTAACCAGCAGCCGCCGTCTCCAGCGTGGCATTCGGCGGGCGGTGCGCGCGATCAGAGTGGCCATCGTTGCCCGGAAACAACACCACTGTTGCCCAAATGCAAGCACTTTCCGTCGAACCGATCAAGTCCGGGCGGTGAATTGCTCCGGATCGACCGAAAGTTCGCTCAGCCGCTTGCGCAAGGTGTTGCGATTGATGCCGAGCAACTGCGCCGCGCGCAACTGGTTGCCGCTTGTTGCGGCCAGGGCGTGTTCGAACAGCGGGCGTTCCCAAGCGGCCAACGCTTCATCATACAGACGACCGACGGGCGGCTTGGCCCCGGCCAACCATGCGCTGAATGCGGCGTGGATACCGCCTGCCGGATTTCCCGTTGTCTGGGCGGGCTCGCTGACGCCTTGCGATCCGAACAATCCCTCGATCGTAGCGACGTCGATCACATCATCGCGCGACAGCAGCGCCAGACGGAACATCACGTTGCGCAATTCGCGCACGTTGCCGCGCCACGGTTGCTGCGCCAGCAACTCTGCGCCGGCGGCCGAAAGCTGCCGGCGCGGCAGGCCTTCTGCCGCCGCGCGCGACAGGAAATGCCGCGCCAGCGCCTCGATGTCGTCGCGCCGTTCGCGCAAAGCCGGCAATTCGATCGGCACGACCGCCAGCCGGTAGTACAAGTCCTCGCGGAACTGCCCGGCCGCGATCAGGGGCATCAGGTCGCGGTTGGTGGCCGCGACGATCCGGCAATCGAGCGTGATTTCCTCGGTCCCGCCCACGCGGCGCACCCGGCCCGACTGGAGCGCACGCAGCAGCCGTGTTTGCGCATCGATCGGCATGTCGCCGATTTCGTCGAGGAACAGCGTGCCTCCGCTCGCCTGCTCGAACTTGCCGATCCGCCGCGCCACCGCGCCGGTGAACGCGCCCTTCTCGTGTCCGAACAGTTCGCTTTCAATCAGATCGTGCGGAATGGCTGCGGCGTTGACGGCCACGAACGGCCCCCTCGCCCGGCTGCCGAGCTGGTGAATAGCTTCGGCCACCAGTTCCTTGCCGGTGCCCGATTCGCCCAGCACCAGCACGGTCAGATCGTTGCGCAGCACGCGCGTAATCATGCGGAACACCGTCTGCATCGGCGCCGATCGGCCAACCAGCGGCAAGCCTTCGAGCGCTTCGTCGTCATCGTCGTCGATGCCCTTGCCATCGCCCGAACCGATCGCCTGGCCGACCGCGCGGACCAGTTCCTCCAGATCGAACGGCTTGGGAAAGTATTCGAACGCGCCGGTATCGCTGGCGCGCACCGCGGTATCGAGCGTGTTCTGCGCCGACAGGATGATGATCGGCATGTCGGGCCGTTGCTCGCGGACGGTGCCGATCGTGGCGATGCCGTCGCCGTCGGTCAGCATCACGTCGGTCAGCATCAACGAGAACGGGCCCTTGGCCAGCAGGCGATCGCGCTCGGCGATGCTTTCGCAACTGCTGACGCTGTAGCCTTCAGCCTCGAGCGCCGCCGTGATCACCAGTGCGATCGAGGCGTCATCCTCGACCATCAGCACGCTTTTGGGCATCAGCCGCGCTCCGCGTTCGGGCCGAGCCCCTTGGCGACGGGAAGATGGATGCGAAAATGCGTCCAGCCGGCCGGCTCTTCGCGATCGTGCGTGATCCGGCCGTCCATTTCGCGCACCAGTTTCTGCACCAGTGCCAGGCCCAATCCCTGCCCTTGTTTCTTGGATGTCACGAACGGTTCGAAAATGTGATCGCTTAACGCTGGATCGATGCCTGGCCCGTTGTCGCTGACCCGCACTTCGATCGGCAAGCGCAGCGGGCTGTTACCGGGGCCGCGGTGCAAGGCGATCCCGCTGGCAAAGCGCGTCCGCACGCGGACCCTGGGTTCCCTGACCGGTGCACTGGCCTCGCGCGCGTTTGCAAGCAGGTTTAGCAGCACTTGCACCAGCGAATCTGGGTTGCACATCACTTGCGGAAGCGATGGGTCGAACTCCTCCTCGATCGACACCGCATGCGCGCTGGCTGCCGAGATGACCGCCTGTGCACGGCGCATCGCCTCGTGGAGGTTGCAAGGCCGCATCGGATCGGTGCTGCGCCGTGACAGCGTCTGCATCTGGTCGATCAGCTTGGCGATGCGATCGACTTCCGATGTAATCAGGTCGGTCAGCGCACGGTCCTTGGCCGGAACGGTGCGTTCAAGCAATTGCGCCGCGCCGCGAATACCGGCGAGCGGGTTCTTGATTTCATGTGCCAGGATTTCGGGTGCGCGGACGACATGATCGCCGCCTCCCCCCGCGCCCGCACCGTCACCGGTCAACGCTTCGACGCCCAGCGGTTCGTTCAGCACCAGCATCTGCCAGCCCGGAAAATGGAGCACCGGCGCGGTCATCACGTCGAATTGGCGCATCGGCTGGCCATTGATCGAAACTTTCGCGGCTCGGGCGAACAATTGCGCATCGCCCTCGCCGATCCGCTGCATGATCAACGGTTCACCGAACGACAGCAGCGAGGCAAGCGATCGCCCGACAAGGCGCCGCGCCCCCTGCCCGGTCAATTGCTCGGCCGCCGGGTTGGCCGAGGCGATCGTCACGTCGGGCGCAACCAGCAGGCATGCAAGCGGCAGGCTGGCAATCAGCCGCGCCGAATCGGGCCGCTTCCAGTCCGCCGACCCACTCATGCGGGGTTGACTTGAAAACATCCGCTCATGCGGCTGCGCGCGATTCCGCCGGCTGGCCCAGCATCGGACCATAGAACCGACCGAGCGAGGCAATCACTTCGCGCGGATCGTCGACGAAGTTCACGCGATTGCGGAATTCGGCCGATCCGGGCAATCCACGCGTGTACCAGCCGAGGTGCTTGCGCGCCATTTTCACGCCGGTCTCGTTGCCATAATGGCTGAGCATCGCCTCGTAATGCTCTATGATCAGGGAGAATTGATCGGCCAATGCAGGGTCTGACAAGCGTTCGCCCGTGCTCAACCAGTGCATGACCTGGCCGAGCAGCCACGGCCGCCCATAAGCGCCGCGCCCGATCATCACGCCATCAGCGCCGCTTTGTTCGAGTGCGGTTGCGACATCCTCGATCCCGCAAATGTCACCATTGACGATGACCGGAAGCGACACCGCCTCTTTGACGCGCCGCACGAACGCCCAGTCGGCCGAGCCCTTGTACATCTGGTTGCGCGTTCGGCCATGGACAGTGATCAGCTTCGCGCCCAGATCCTCGGCAATCCGCGCAAGTTCGGGCGCGTTGAGGCTGGCATGGTCCCAGCCCATCCGCATCTTTACGGTAACGGGCACATCCACGGCCTTGACCGTTGCTGCAATAAGCGCGGCGGCCAGCGGCAAATCGCGCATCAGCGCCGATCCGGCATCGCCGTTGACCACCTTCTTGACCGGGCAGCCCATGTTGATGTCGATGATCGCGGCGCCGCGGTCGGCGTTGAGCCTGGCCGCTTCAGCCATTTCATGCGGCACGCAACCCGCCAGTTGCAGCGAGACCGGCTCCTCTGCCGGGTGCCACGCCGCCTTCTGCAACGATTGCCGGGTTTCGCGGATCATCGCGGGCGAGGCAATCATCTCGGTAACGTTCAGCCCCGAGCCGAACCGCCGAACCAGCGTGCGGAACGGCATATCGGTCACCCCGGTCATCGGCGCCAGGATCACCGGGCAGCCGACGTGGATCGGCCCGATCGAAAGCGGCGCCAGTTTGGGCGGGGTCGGAGCGGAAGTAGCGGTCATGGGAACCAATGTTGCCTAAAAAACAGGCAGCGCTTAGTCGATTGCGGTCCGCACGGCAAGGCTGGTAGAGGCGGCGACGATGGCAACTGTCCCCTCACCCAGTTTTGCAAGCACCGCAGCGGTGGTCGTCGCCGCGGGCCGTGGCATGCGTGCGGGTGGCGCGGTGCCCAAGCAGTTCGCGCAGTGGCGCGGCCAGCCACTGCTGCGTCATTCGCTCGAAGCGCTGGTGGCCGCCGGCATTGCTCCGATCGTGGTGGCCATTCCCGAAGGCGGGGACGCGTTGGCCCAGGCCGCAGCAGCGGGGTTGCCCGGTATCCGCTTCGTGACCGGCGGAGAGACCCGGCAGGACTCGGTGCGCGCGGCGCTTGAAGCGATGGTTGGTGAGCCGCCTGCAAACGTCCTGATCCACGATGCGGCGCGGCCAGGATTGCGCATTGCGATGATCGATCGGCTGATCGCTGCGCTGGACATTTCGCCCGGCGCGATCCCGGTATTGCCGGTGGTCGATAGCCTGGTGCGCGGCGAAGGCGGGATGATGGCCGAGCCGATTGCCCGAGAGGTGCTGCATCGCGTTCAGACCCCGCAGGCGTTTCGCTTCGCCGCAATCCTCGGTGCGCATCGCGCGTGGCAAGGCCCGACCACGGCCGGGGACGATGCCCAGGTAGCAGTTGCGGACGGGCTGTCGGTTGGGCTGGTCGAGGGCGACGAAGCGCTGCACAAAATTACGTTTGCTTCGGATTTCGACAATCAATCGCAGGAGCGCCCCGCACATATGAACTTTCCCCGGATTGGGCCCCGAACTGGCTTGGGCTTCGACGTCCACCGCTTGGTCGAGGGCGAGGAACTGTGGCTCTGCGGCGTCAAGATCGAACACTCGCGCGGGCTTTCAGGCCACAGCGATGCCGATGTGGCGATCCACGCGCTGGTCGATGCGCTGCTCGGCGCCGTGGCTGCGGGCGACATCGGCGATCATTTCCCGCCGTCGGACCCGCAATGGCGCGGTGCCTCGTCCGACCAATTCCTGGCGCACGCGGCCAAGCTTGTCGGCCAGACCGGCTACCGGATCGGCAATGTCGACGTGACGATCATCTGCGAAACCCCGCGTATCGGCCCGCACAAGGCCGCGATGGTCGCTCGAATCGCTGAAATCCTGGTGATCGGCGCAGATGCGGTCAGCATCAAGGCCACCACCACCGAACGGTTGGGGTTTGCCGGTCGCGGCGAAGGCATCGCTGCGCAGGCCATCGCCACAGTTATCCCGGCAGTTATCCCGGTTTCCTGAGAGAGACACACCATGGACCACTTGCTCCCCGCCGCGATCGCCGAACTCGCCGAACGCGTGGTCAAGGCAAACATCGCCGCTGGACGGTGCCTTGCGGTGGCTGAAAGCTGCACGGGTGGCCTCGTTGCCGCAGCAATCACCGAAGTGGCCGGTTGCTCGACCGTGTTCGATCGCAGCTTCGTGACCTATTCGAACGAGGCCAAGCAGGACCTGCTCGGGGTTTCGGCGGACCTGATCGACACGTTCGGCGCGGTTTCGGCTGCGGTGGCCTGGGCGATGGCGCAAGGCGCGTTGCAGCACAGCAATGCCGATGTGGCGGTGGCGATCACCGGAGTGGCCGGGCCCGACGGCGGAACGGTGCAGAAGCCGGTCGGCACTGTCGTGTTTGCGCGCGCGGTGCGCGGCCAGCCGCCCGAAGCGTGCAGCGCCGAAGTCAGGTTCTTTGAAAACGCCAGGACCCGGTCCGAAGTGCGCCAGGCCGCCACGATCGTCGCACTCGAACTGCTGATGCCCGACGCGAAAGTCGAATCCGGCTGCGCTTAACCGCGACCGATCGCCGATGGCTGCGTGTAAAGTGCTGCAGCGCGCGCCTCGAATGCACCGACCATGCGCCGCAGCGCACGGTCTAGGTGCTGGCCGGCCAGCCGTTCGAACAGCGCATTGCGAAAGGCGAAATCGACTTGGAAATCGATGCGGCAATTGTGCGCGTCGATCGCCACGAAGGTCCAGTCGTTCTCCAGCCGCTTCAACGGGCCGTCGAGATATTCGACCCGGATGGTCGCCGGGCGTTGCTTGAGGACGCGTGAAGTAAACTTTTCCTTCAGCGCGGCGAACCCGACGAGCATGTCGGCCACCATCTCGGTCTCGCTATCGGACCGCACCCGCGTCGCCACCACCCACGGCAGAAATTCGGCATAGCGCGCGACGTCGGCCACCAGATCGAACATCTGGTCGGCGCTAAACGGCAAATAACGGGTTTCGGCGATCCGCGGCACGATAATTACAGTCCGGGGAGAGCTTTTTGCGCAACCTTGGCCAGTTGCGCCTCACGCGTCGCGCGCATGGCGCGGAAATCGTCGCCGGCGTGGTAGCTCGACCGGGTCAGCGGGCTCGCCGCGACTTGCAGGAAGCCTTTCGCGCGCGCGATCGCGCCGTAAGCGGTGAAGGCCTGCGGGGTCACGAAATCGATGACCTTGGTATGCCTTGGCGTGGGCTGGAGATATTGCCCCATCGTCAGGAAATCGATCCCCGCGCAGCGCATGTCGTCCATCACCTGGTGAACTTCGAGCCGCTCCTCGCCCAGCCCAAGCATCACGCCCGACTTGGTGAAGATCCGAGGATCGTGCCGCTTGACCTGTTCGAGCAAGCGCAGCGACGCATAATAACGCGCGCCGGGCCGGATGGTCGGGTAAAGTCTTGGCACGGTTTCGAGGTTATGGTTGTAAACGTCTGGTCCGGCGGCAACAATTGCCTCGACCGCCGATTCCATCTTGTTGCGGAAATCGGGAGTGAGGATCTCGATCGTGGTCCGCGGCGTTTCGCGCCGCAGCGCTTCGATCACCCGCACGAATTGACTGGCGCCGCCATCGGGCAGATCGTCGCGATCGACCGAGGTGATGACGATGTGCTCAAGCCCCAGTTTGGCCGCCGCTTCGGCCACGTGGCCCGGTTCGCTCAGATCGACAGCGCGTGGCATCCCGGTCTTGACGTTGCAGAAAGCGCAGGCGCGCGTGCAGACATCGCCCAGGATCATCACCGTGGCGTGCTTCTTGGTCCAGCATTCGCCGATGTTCGGGCAGGCCGCTTCCTCGCACACTGTGTTGAGCTTGAGATCGCGCATCAACTGGCGGGTTTCGCCATAGCCCTTGCTGGTCGGTGCCTTGACGCGGATCCAATCGGGCTTGCGCTGACGCGGGAGGGCTTCGGCTGTAAGGGTGCTGGTGGTTGCTTCGCTCATTCTGCGCAGATAGGCCGTTCGGCGCGCGCTTGCCAGTGTGATTTGGTGATATCGTTCGCCGATGGGCCGGCGGCTTGCCAGCACCGATTGTGCACTGCAGTAGGCGCGTATGACCGATTCTTCCTTGCCCGTCCCCGTCACACCCGAACTCGATCGACTCGTGACGGGTTACCGTCGGTTCCGCGATACGGGGTGGACGCCCAAGCTTGAACGCTGGCGCCAGTTGCGTGAGAGCCAGAGCCCCGAGATCATGGTCATCGCCTGTTCGGACAGCCGGGTCGATCCTGCGCAGATCTTCGATACCGATCCCGGCGAAATGTTCGTGGTCCGCAACGTGGCGGCAATGGTGCCCCCGTTCGAGACCGCGCCCGGCCACCATGGCGTTTCGGCCGCGCTTGAATTTGCTGTGCAGATCCTGGGGGTGCGCGAGATCGTGGTGATGGGCCACGGCATGTGCGGCGGCTGCCGCGCTGCGTTGACCGAGGAAATGCGCGGCGCCGAACGCGGCGAAGGTGGCTTTATCGCCGACTGGATTGCCATGCTGGACCACGTCCGCGATCCGATCGTGGCCGAATTCGGCACCGAGGGTCGCGCTGCGGAACGGGCGATGGAGCAGGCCGGGGTCAAGGTCAGCCTGGCCAACTTGCGGACATTCCCCTGCATCCGCCGCAAGGAGCGCGAAGGCACGCTGCGGCTGCGCGGCGCATTTTTCGCAATTTCCGACGGGCTGCTGCACTTGCTGGATGAAGCCGACGACGCTTTCTACCCGGTCGACTGACCAAGCCCGATGGCATCACACAAGATGCCATCACACGAAAGGGGCGGCTTCCATCCGGAAACCGCCCCTTTGGTTTAGCTCTGAACGCCCTGGATCAGCCGGCTTTGCCAACCGCCTTGGCATCGAGATATGTCGACCAGAGCTTGGCAATCGGTGCGCTTTTTCCGGCAACGGTGCCGAAAGTGGCCTTGGCTTCAGCGGTCTTGCCAGCGTCGCTTTGCGCGATGCCCAGGCGCAATGTCGCCTTGTCCTTGTCTACGCCGCCCTTCTGGATGGCCAGTTTGTAAAGCTCCTCGGCCTGCGCATCCATGCCATATGACAGGAAACCATCGCCGGTGGCCATGGCAAGCACGCCCGTTGGCGATGCTTGCGCGCTTTTGGCGGCGGCGGGCAGCGACGCCTTGTCGGCCGCAACACGGCCGCGCGCCTGCGTCAGCGAATCCGCGACGAAAGTATCGGTGGCGCGCAATGCGCCGGCAGCGATGGCGGCATCACCAACCTTGACGACTTCACCCGGCAGGCGGCGCGGATCGGCGGCCTGCAGGTATTCGACGTATTCGCGTTCGATGTCCTTCGACTTGCCGTTGAGTGCGCCGGTGCGGAACATCAGCCGCGAGATGTCGACCGTGTCTTGCGAACCGTAGTTGCCATAAAGCCGGACGAGCTGCGCAGCGCCAAGCCAGTTGAGCGGCGTCGGGTTGGCGGCCACCATCATCTGCGCCCATTGCACGCCCTCGGTCGAGAGCTTGGGACTGGCAGAGTAGGCAATCGTATTGGCGCGGGTGAACCAGCTATCGGGCACCGTTCCGCCGGCTGCGCGGCGGGCATCGACCGCCACCTTCATTGCGGCCAGGCCCTGCGCCGGCTGGCCTTGCTTGGCATAGGAATCGGCCAGGATTTCAGCGGCGGCATTGTCGGAAAAGTTGCCTGCGACCAGCGGCGTCAGCGCCGCGATGGCACCGGCATAATCCTTGTTGGCGTACGCCGAGTTTCCGAGCTGGAAGCGATAGCCGGGAATGCGATCATCGGGCGCAACGCCGCTGTCGATCACGTTCTGCAAGGCATGCTGCATCAGCTTGGCATCGCCCAGAACCGAACCCACCATGCTGCCCCACTGGCCCAGCAACAGCCGGTCACCCGGTGTCTTGACGGCCGCTTCAGCCACGGCCAACTGCGGCGGCGCACCCGCCATCACAGCCTTCAATTCGCCGAGCGCGGCATCTTTTGCTGCACCGACGGGTGCAGCATTGAACTTGTCAATTGCAGGCCGTGCGTCGGCAAGTGTCTTCTGCAGCGGCGCGGCGGCGGTGGCAAATTCCTTGGAGTTGGCGGTTGCCTTGCCGGCGGGTACTGCGGCGGGCTTGTCCTTGGCCATGGCATCGACGCCGCCGGTGAGGGTTGCAGCAGCAAGCGCCATGCCCAGAGCAACGCGCCCGATCATGCCCGATTTTGCCGAAATGGTGTTGCCCGAATTGGCGTTAAATGCGCGCATCGTGAACCTTCTCCTGTCTGACCCGGACCGCGACGGGATTGAGCCCCCGAAAATCGCGCGTCCTCTCCACACGAATGAGCCGCTACTGGCGTCAAATCATCCGCTTGGCAACTAGCCGGGAGGTAGAAAGTACCGGTTGAACGCCGATTGAACGTTCAGCGTGCGTCCCGTTCAGGCCGCGGTGACGCCTGAATGACAAATGCGGGCCGCAAATGTGGAAAACCGGCCCCTTCCCGCCCGCCCGCAGCCGGCTTCGCTGGTCATCGCCGGGCGATTGTCCTAGTGCCACATGACTGTTTAGAGAAACCGCCTTCTTCCAGGGCTTCTGGCCCCCAACCATAACAAAGCTGGTCCCGTGAGCGACGATACAACCATCATCGATCCCCCCGTTTCCCCGTCTGAACCCGAATATCAGCGGATCGACATCGTCGATGAAATGAAAGCCAGCTATCTCGATTACGCGATGAGCGTGATCGTGGCCCGCGCGCTGCCCGATGTGCGCGACGGGTTGAAGCCGGTCCATCGCCGCATATTGTTTGCGGCGCAGGAAGGCGGCATGGTCGCGGGCAAGCCATACCGCAAATGCGCCAAGATCGTCGGCGACGTGATGGGCAATTACCACCCGCACGGTGACAGCGCGATCTACTTCGCGCTGGTCCGCATGGCGCAGGACTGGTCGATGCGCGTGCCGCTGGTCGATGGCCAGGGCAACTTCGGTTCGATGGACCCGGATGATCCGGCGTCGATGCGCTATACCGAAGCGCGGCTGGCCAAAGTCGCCAATTCGCTGCTCGACGATCTCGACAAGGATACCGTCGATTTCGTCGACAACTACGATGGCTCGCGCCGCGAACCGCACGTCCTGCCAGCGCGCTTCCCCAACCTGCTGGTCAATGGCGCCGGCGGCATTGCGGTCGGCATGGCCACCAACATCCCGCCGCACAACCTGGGCGAAGTGATCGACGGGTGTCTGGCGTACATGGACAACCCGCTGATCTCGCTTGACGAGCTTTGCGAGATCATCCCGGCGCCAGATTTCCCGACCGCGCCGCTGATCCTGGGTCTTTCGGGGGCGCGCAAGGCTTATGCCGAAGGGCGCGGTTCGATCATGATGCGCGCGCAGCACAAGATCGAGGAAGGGCGCGGTGATCGCCGCTCGATCGTGCTGACCAGCATCCCGTACCAGACCGGCAAGAACTCGCTGGTCGAAAAAATCGCCGAAGCCGCCAAGGACAAACGCATCGAAGGCGTCTCGGATATTCGCGACGAATCGAACCGCGAAGGCATGCGCGTGGTGATCGAGCTAAAGCGCGATGCCACAGTCGACGTCGTGCTCAACCAGTTGTGGCGCCACACGCCTGCGCAAGCCAGCTTCCCCGCCAACATGCTGGCGATCCGCGGCGGCCGGCCCGAAACGCTCGGGCTGAAGGACATCATCGAAACCTTCGTGCGCTTCCGCGAACAGGTGATCACGCGGCGCACCAAATTCGAACTCAACAAGGCGCGCGATCGCGCGCATATCTTGCTCGGGCTGGTGGTTGCGGTCACCAACCTCGATGAAGTGGTGGTCATCATCCGTGGCTCGTCCAACCCGGCAATTGCGCGCGAACGGCTGATTGCCCGCGAATGGCCGGTTGGTGACATCGCGCCCTACATTCGCCTTGTCGAAGCGATCGCAGACGATGCTGCCGACGGTTCGGGCCGGCCCTACAAGCTGTCGGAAATCCAGGTCCGCGCGATCCTGGAATTGCGGCTTCACCGGCTTACCGCGCTCGGTCGCGATGAAATCGGCGGCGAACTGGAAACGCTGGCCGTGGCGATTCGCGGATATCTGGAGATCCTGGCAGACCGTCAGAAGCTCTACGCGGTGATGCGGCAGGAACTGATCGAGGTTCGGGCAGCGTTCGCCACCCCGCGCAAATCGCCGATCATGCCGGCGGCCGATGGGATCGAGGACGAAGACCTGATCGAGCGCGAGGACATGGTCGTGACCGTGACGCTCGACGGCTATATCAAGCGCACTCCGCTTTCGACGTTCCGTGCGCAGAACCGTGGTGGCAAAGGCCGTTCGGGCATGGCCACCAAGCAGGAAGACGCGGTGACGACGATGTTCGTCGCGTCCACCCACACGCCGGTGCTGTTCTTCTCGACCGCGGGCAAAGTCTATCGGCTCAAGGTCTGGCGCCTGCCCGAAGGCGGCGCCGCCACGCGCGGACGGCCGGTGGTCAACCTGCTGCCGGCGCTCGACAAGGACGAGACCGTCGCCGCCGTGCTGCCGCTGCCCGAGGATGAGGCAGAGCGGAACAGCTTGTCGGTGGTATTCGCCACAGCGCTGGGCAACGTCCGCCGCAATTCGATGGATGCGTTCGAACGCATCCCGTCGAACGGCAAGTACGCGATCAAGTTCGAAGACGATTCGGAGGACCGCCTGATCGGCGTTGTCCTGCTTAACGAAGCCGATGACGTGCTGCTCGCCAGCCGGCAGGGCAAGGCCATCCGCTTCCGCGCCGACGATGTCCGCGAATTCGTCAGCCGCACCTCCACGGGCGTGCGCGGCATGTCGCTCAAGGCCGGAGACGAAGTCATTTCGCTGTCGGTGCTCCACCGCGTCGGCGTGCAGGATCAGGATGAGCGCGAGGATTATCTGCGCCACGCCGCCTGGAAGCCCGGCCGAGAATCAGACGAGCGTGAAAGCGAACCGACGATGAACGCCGAACGCTTTGCCGAATTGGCCGAAAAGGAACAGTTCATCCTGACGGTCTGTGCCAATGGCTACGGCAAGCTATCTTCGGCTTACGAATACCGCCGGACCAATCGCGGCGGCCAGGGCATCACCAATATCGACAATATCGGCCGCAACGGCCCCGTTGTCGCAAGCTTCCCCACCAGCCAGGCCGACCAGTTGATGCTGGTGACCGACCAGGCCAAGCTGATCCGGCTGCCGCTCGATACCTTGCGCGTGATCGGTCGCGGCACGGCGGGCGTGCGGCTGTTCAACGTTTCGGGCGACGAGCACGTCGTCGGAGCGGTGCGGCTGGCGGAAGAGGCAGACCCCGAGCCCGAGGACACCGCCGATGCGGCAGTGGCCGAAAATCCGCCCGAAACGCCGCCGGACGAATGAACGTGGCGGGCATGAAGATCGAACCCTCGGGTCAGGCGTGCGGCGCGCGCGTGACCGGGATCGATCTTTCGCAAACGCTCGATGCAGCGACCATCGCCACCCTGCGCGCGGCCTGGCTCAAACACCGGGTGCTGGCGTTCGCCGATCAGACGCTCGACGATGACGGGCTCGAACGCTTCACCCAGGCCATGGGCGGGTTTGGTGAGGATCCGTTCTTCGCCCCCCTGCCCGGCCGCAAGAACGTCGCCGCGATCTTGCGCGAAGCTGACGAGCAATCACCGCTGTTCGCCGAAAACTGGCACAGCGACTGGACCTTTCTCAAGCAGCCACCCGCCGGAACCTGCCTGCTGGCCGTCGATATCCCGCCGACTGGTGGCGACACGCTGTTTGCCGACCAAATCGCGGCCTTTGCCGCGCTGCCGCCCGCCGATCAGGCGCGTTTCGCCAAGCTCACAGCGGTTCACAGCGCACGCGGCGCCTATGCCCCCGACGGCACATACGGGGCCAAAGACGCCGGCCGCAGCATGGCGATCCGCCCCAGCGAGGATGCCCGCGCCACGCGGACGCATTCGCTGGTGCACAGCCACCCCGAAACCGGCGAGCGCGGTTTTTTCAGTTGCGCAGGCTATATCGTCGGGATCGAAGGTATGGCTGACGAACAGGCCTTCCCGCTGCTGCGCGATCTGCTCGCCTGGCAATCGCGCGATGAATTCGTCTATCGCCACCGGTGGGAACCGGGAATGCTGATCATGTGGGACAATCGCTCGGTGCTGCATCGCGCCACCGGAGGCTACGAAGGCCACCGCCGAGAGCTGCACCGAACAACGATCAAGGCCTGGAAGCCGCGCAAGATCGGCAGCCTGGGCGACAGGCCCCGCGGTGGCTCGGGGAGATTGGCGATGACACAGCAAGCCGAACCTGCGCGACCGACGGTTGCCTACAAGGTCCTGACCGCAACGCAGATGAGCGAACTCGAACAAGTCGGCACGTTCGCGGGGGCGCCGATCGATCTCGCCGATGGCTATATCCACTTGTCCACCGCCGGGCAGATCGACGAAACCGTGGTCAAGCACTTCTCCGGGCAGGATGATCTCCACGTCGGAGCGATCGATCTCGAAGCTTTGGGCGATGCGGTGCGCTGGGACCCTTCGCGCGGCGGGCAACTGTTTCCGCACATCTATGCCGCGCTGCCACTGTCGGTGGTGATCGCTTACGGCCCGCTGGTGCGCGATCATGCCGGCCGGATCAGGCTTCCGGTCGCCGAGTAAGGCCTGCCAGAACCCTGGTGCAGATCAGGAATTGCCCGAAGTAGTATAGCGGCCACACCAGCAGACGGGGGATCATGCTGCCCGCCAGCGGCCCCATCCGTGCGAAGATCAGCAAGTCCGAAGCCGCGAACAGCAATGCGCCGGTGGCCACTCGGCCGCGCGGGAACTGGCTGAGCCAGGCCATCGCGGTCATTGCCGAGAGACCGGTGGCGTAAAGTGCAACGTTCGCGGCGCTCGAACGGTCGGTTGGCAAGGTCCACGCGATAGCCGGAACGATCAGGAGGATCGCCGCCGCCAAGGCAAGATCACCTGATCGCGCTGGCCGTCTGCGGTTCATCGCATAAAGCGCGATGGCCACGACGTGTCCGACAAGGAACAGCCCTGCCCCTGCTGTCAGGCTCCGCTCGATCGCTACGTCACCGCCCGCGCCAAAAGCCATGACCATTGCCAGCAACGCTGCGTCGCGGCGCGCCTCCGGGTGGCCGATCGCGAAAACCAGCGCATGGACCGCCAGCAAGGCCACCCCTGCCCCTTTCCACGCCACCAGCAATGGCCCGTGGTTTTCGGCGCCGGCAACCAGCCAGAAGCTGGCGCCGAAGACCAGGCTCGCAACCAGCCAGATTGTCCATTCGCGCCTGCGCATCGCTGCCCCCTCTGCCGTGTCCGTGCGCGATCATGGGGCTTGTGACAAGGCGATGGCAATGCCAGTGCGGGCTCCATGACGCATCAGGTTCATATCATCGGCGGCGGTCTCGCGGGCAGCGAGGCGGCGTGGCAACTCGCGCGGCGAGGCGTGCATGTGCGGCTGTCCGAAATGCGCGGGACCGGAGAGCGGTCTCCAGCGCATCAGGGCGATGCGCTGGCCGAACTGGTTTGCTCCAACAGCTTTCGTTCGGACGATGCGGAAAAGAACGCGGTGGGGCTGCTCCACCAGGAAATGCGCGATCTCGATTCGCTGGTGATGGCGGCGGCTGCCATTGCGCAAGTCCCGGCCGGATCGGCGCTGGCGGTCGATCGGGACCGCTTTTCCGCGGAAGTCGAGGCTGCGCTGGCAGCCCAGCCGACGCTGACCGTGGTGCGCGAGCGGATCGATCATCTGCCCTCGGAAGGCCTCACGATCGTGGCCACCGGCCCGCTGACCGCGCCGTCGCTGGCCGAAGCGATCGGTGCGGCAACCGGCGCGGACAGTCTTGCATTCTTCGATGCCATCGCGCCGATTGTCCACCGCGACAGCGTGGACATGGATGTGGCGTGGATGGCCTCGCGCTGGGACAAGGGTTCAGGTGAAGACGGCGAGGGCAAGGACTACATCAACTGCCCGATGACCCGCGAGCAATATGCCGCGTTTCACCAGGGCCTGATCGACGGCGAAAAGACCGAATTCCGCGAGTGGGAAGCAAACACGCCCTATTTCGATGGGTGCATGCCGATCGAAGTCATGGCCTCGCGCGGGTTCGAGACGTTGCGCTTCGGCCCGATGAAGCCGGTCGGGCTCGACAATCCGCACTGGGCGACGGCCGAACATCCCAATGGCCGCTGGCCGCATGCCGTCGTGCAATTGCGGCAGGACAACCTTCTGGGCACGCTGTGGAACATGGTCGGCTTCCAGACCAAGCTCAAGCACGCCGAACAAGTCCGCCTGTTCCGCACGATCCCGGGGCTGGAAAACGCTGAATTTGCGCGATTGGGCGGGCTGCATCGCAACACCTTCCTCAATTCGCCGCGGCTGCTCGATCGGCAATTGCGGCTGAAATCGGCGCCGCACGTGCGCTTTGCCGGGCAGATCACCGGGTGCGAGGGCTATGTCGAAAGCTCGGCCGTGGGGTTGATGGCAGCGCTGATGAGCGCCAGCGAACTCGCCGGCCAGGACTGGACTTCGCCCCCGCGCGAAACCGCGTTCGGAGCGTTGCTGTCGCACATCACCGGCGATGCCGTGGCCGAAACCTACCAACCGATGAACGTCAATTTCGGGCTGTTCCCGCCGGTCGACGAGACCGTCAAGAAAAAGCAGCGCAAGGAGGCCTATACCGGCCGCGCGCGGACTGCGTTCGCGGCATGGCGGGCCGCAGCGGAACTGGTGCCCGCCTGACGGTCAATCGCCCGGTGGCGCCGCGCATTTGCACTTCTGCTTGCGCTTTGCAGGCTTCTTCGAGGCGGCAAGTTCCTGCGGGCTGATCACGCCGTCGCCGTTCAGGTCCATCTTCTTGAACCGCTTGCGGGTCGCAATCGACCATTCGTCGAAGCTGAGCAGGTTATCGCCGTTGATGTCGAGCTTCTTGAATGCCTTGACGCGCGGAGCGAGCAATTCGGTGGTGGTGATCCGCCCGTCATGATCGCGGTCATAACGATCGAAGCGGCGCTGTTCCTTGCTCGCTTCGGTTTCCTCGGGCAGCGCGGCGCCGCGTTTGCTGGCGTGATCGGTGGGCAGGCCTTCGGGCGATTCGGCCAGGTCGGCGTCGGCTTGTTCTTCTTGGGCAGCCGCGACTTCGGGCGGTGGCGCGTTGCGTTCGACCGCCGCGCGGCCCTGCCACCAGAACACCCCCGCCGCCACCATCAGCAGCGCCGCCAACCCTCCCAGCAAAGTCCGGTTCATGCGCGATGGCTCCGCAACAATCCGGCCACCTAGGGTCAAGGCAGTCCGTTGCGGGACTGTCTAGCCTGCCACACCGCCTTGCAAAGTGTCCGATGCTGCCAAAACGGCAGGACCCGTCAACGGCCTGTCAGCGCCAACCGTAGCAAGGCGAGCGCGTCGCCCAGCGGTTGGGTCGAACCGCCCCGCCGCGCAGCCTCGCGCAAAGCCAGCATGCGCAACACCGCCAGAGGGCGCATCGGCCTTGGCAACGATCGATTGCGCGTGTCGGTCCCTGGCGCCAGCCAATCCCGCGCGGCGGCTTCGATCGCGGGTGCAGCGTCGACCTTCAGCAGCCGGGCGAGCGCCAGCATGGCCAGGACGCGTGCTTCGGCAAGCGCCCGGCCCGCATCGTCGGCGACCAGCAACGCCTCCCAGCCATCGACCAGCCCTACCAAAGCCCCGCGCTCGCCATCCCACGGAGCCAGCGCAGCGAGCAGAGGCTCGCCTGTGGGCCAGTCTGAGGCCGGCGCATTCAGCCGATCACGCCACCACGCCAGCCGCAACTGCGCCATCATCGGTTGCGATGTACGCCTGCCCGCGTCTGCCAGCCGGGCTTCTAGCGCGAAATATGCAGACCATAGTTGCCGATCGGCAGCCAGTGCGTAAGCCAGCGCCAGTCGGGCCGGCGGGTGTTGTGGATCAAGGATCGGGGTTTCTGCGCTCACGCGCGGTTCCTGCGCAATCTGGCCGACCGGCGCAAGAGCAGCCGCGAAGGATCAGGTGCAAGGCGTGGTCTTGGTTCCGGTCAGGCCCGCCGACAAGTTGCGGCTGTCACGCGTGATGAAGGCGCCTTCGTGTGCGAAGCGTTGTTGCGGCATGAACATCGTGCCAAACAAGCCATTGTAATTGTAGTAAAGTTCAACGAACATTACCGCCTGATTGTTGCTTGCGGCTGGGGCCGAAACCTTGACCGCGCCGCTGCCCAGGCTGGTGATCGTGGCCCCGCTCAGCCCGTTTCGCGTGGTGTCGTTGCCATAGACCGACTGGACCGCAAGGTTGCCGATACAGCGCTGCCAGTGGATATATTGCTTGCCGGTCGATGGATCGGTTTCAAGGCTCGACAGGATGACGCGGCCATTGGTCTGGAAATTGTAGGCCGCCCCCTGCTTGAGCACGCCGTTCATGACCGAGGCGACGTCGGCCTCCGTCACCGTCGGGGTCACGGCAGAGTTGTTGGTCTGTTCGAGACGCGAGGCATTGTCCGCAGCCGATAGCGCAATCTGGCTCATCTCCATGTTGACCGAGGCTTCGTATGCGATTTCGGTGCCGAAGAATGTAAGGGTCAGCAACAGCGGCAGCGTCAGCGCGAATTCGATCGCGGCCGCGCCCGAGGTCGATCCAAGCAGCGCGCGCATTAGGCCGGGAACGCGACGCGTGGCGGTGAACTGCATCAGCACGTACCGGTAACCGTTCCGTAGCTGACCTGGTTTGCGAACGGCTGGTTCTTCTTTACCGCGCTTGATGTCAGGGTGATTTGTTGGCGGAATGCACCGGCCACAAGCGGAATGGCAATGACCGGCGTGTAAGCTGCGGTGACCGTGTAGATCACGACGTCGTTCGCACTGCCGTTGCCACTTTCGCCGATGTCGGAATCCCAATGGCCGTTGCCGTTTTCGTCAACGTAAGGTTCGCCGTTGTCGCAGCGGCCGTTGGCATTGCTGTCGGTCCACTTTTCCTTCCGGCTGATATCGGAAAAATCGTAGTAGTTGGTGCGGGTCGAGGTGATCGTTGCGCCTGGCAGGACCGGGGTTACGGTGTCTTTCACGAGCTGATCGGTTGTCGTGGTGTTGGCCGTTTCAAGCGCCGAATTTCGCGCCGCCTGCTGCACGGCACCGTTCAGCACAGATTGGCCATATGCCATCTGGCCAAGGTCGATCACGCCGAAGATCAACATCAGGAAGACCGGGATGACCAGCGCAAACTCGAGCGTCCCGGCGCCAGAATTGTCCATTGCCAAACCGCGCATACTAGTGGTCCCGGCGCGCAGGCGAGTGAAAGCCACGTTTTCGATCATCCCGAAATCCTCAGTTCACCGATCTGCTTGGCGATCTGCTGGAACGCAGTGTTGATTTCGGACGAGGTGTAGGCGGTGTACGAACTGTTGGGCGAGGCACAGTACGAAAGATCCGAGGTCAGGGCGCTGGTGTAGCCGATCACCCAGATGCGGATGCCCTTGGCCTTTACCGCATCGCAAATCGCGCGAAAGCGGGCCTCGTGCAGCGCGTTGGCATCGTCGGTGCCGTTGGTGGTGATGCGCTTGTCGTGTGCCTCGATGCCGTAAGCCTGGTACTCGTAGTTGTAAGAATTGGGGATGCCGTCGGTCATGTAGATGATGTGGCGTGCGACATTGCCCGCATTGGTCGGCGCGGTGTTGACCAGCGTGGACCAGATGCCGGTGGGCGAACTCAACCGAGCGCCCCAGATCATGCCGATGTCATGGTAGGTATCGCCGTTGGGGGTCAACGTATCGACATAGCTGTTGAACGTCGTCTGCGTCCAGCTTTGCAGCGTCTTTGCGGCGGCCGGGCAGGCATAGCCCGGGCTGTTGCCGAAGCTGCCCAGCACGATGTCCTGCGCATATGTCGACGCACTCGATGAACCGGTGCGCATGGTGGTGACTGTGGGCCACATCGGCGCCCATTTGGTAGACTCGTTGCTGGTTGGTGCGGAATCGATGTCAAGGTCGGTCGCGCCCGAGGGGCTGATTGCGCCCGATCCGGCATCGAACGTGACCGTGGTCGCGGGCACGGTCGCGCGTTCTTCGATGCACCCGTCCCAGGTCGATGTCTGCGTAGCGCCGCCCGAACCCGTTGGCGTGTTAACTGGGGCGAATGTGTTGAACACCGAGGTGTCATACTTTACCAGCTTGAAATCGTAGTGGTCGAACGAGGTGTAGTTCGTGGTGCTGGATACCGCACCGACTCCCGCGTCATAGGTGTAAACCTTGCGCGCACGATACGAAGTGTAAACATACATGTAATAGCTGTTACCGGAATGCCAGCACGAATAATTCTGGAGCGTCTGCGGGGTTGAGGTGATCGATGTCGCCACGTTTTCGTTGTACCAATTGCCATTTTTTCTCATTGATGTGTTGGCATTGGTCGTCGTTGTCGTCCCATTTACCCAGTTTGATGACGGATAGGCGGCCATACAGGCATCTTGATCTGAATAGGCTGTAGTCGAATATTGTGACACGCTGCCGTTGTAAGTGCTATTGTACTGATAGATATTCTGCGGAACCGTTGTCGTGTAGTTGGCAAAATCAACGTTGGTTCCAGAATCGAACAGCGGCACCACGGACTGGTAGCCGTGGCTGTCTGCCAGATAGCTGTTGTTGAGCGTGTTGAGCGCAGCGCCCACATTGACCGTGGTGCTATATGGCACGAATGCATAGCGCACTCGGGCATTGGTGTTTGCGACGGTGGTGTTGAGCGTCACCCAGAAATTCTTCACTGCGGCCTTGAGCCCGGTGATCTTGACCGTACCGTCCGACATCGTGTCGCTCATCGAACCCGTCGTATCGAGCACGAAGGTCACGTCCGAATTGCCGATGCCCATCGTGCCGGTGCATTTCGAGGTCAACACGATCGAGGTCTTGCCGAACAAGTGCATCATCAGCATCGGTACGGTCGTGGTCGCCGAACCGTTTACGGTGTTGCCGCTGTCGGGCGTGGTTGTGGTCAGCGTGGTGGTGTTGGCTTTACTGCCCTGCTGGGTCTCGTCGAAGTTGGCCTTGAAATAAGTCTGTGCGGTAGCTTGCGCATTGGTATCGTAGCCATTGGTCATTTCGGCGCGGCGCCCCGCCAGAACGCCCGCATCGCAAGCGCTCTGCAAGCGGTTCTGGGCGTGATATACGCGGCTGAGATCCACGGCACTGCCAACCAGCGCGGTCAGCACGAACACGCTCATCGCGGTCAATGGCAGGATGTTGCCCGCGGAATCGCGAACCAGTGTTGCCAACCCTTCAGCGATCCGTGCGGTCGATGACTTGCCCAAGCGCATTGCGGTCCTGTCCAGATTCCAACTTGCTAGGGGTCTTATCGGTCGGACAGCTAAAAATTCGTTAAGAATTGCGGCACCTTGGCGCCGAACCGCGCCAGTGTCCGGGGCAGGGCTCCCGTCGATATCATTAGGCCGGACACCACAAAAACCGCCGTTAACGACCGCCGCTTACTCTTTTTCCGGTTGTTAAGGGTTGGCGGTTAACCAGCCTGCGATGCCATCCGACAGCGACCCATCCGGCCACGCGCGCCCATCGCATTCGACGCGCTATTGTCCTTGGCCGATTTCCAGGTCGAGTACTCGGCCGACCACCGGCAAAAACCCCGGCCTGTTCGCGCGGCTGCTTGCCGATCGGGCGGGCAATATGATCGCGCTGATTGCAGCGGCGTTGTTTCCGCTTCTGGCGCTTGTCGGCAGCAGCATCGACATGGGGCGGCTTTACGTCGTTCAGTCGCGGCTCCAGCAAGCCTACGACGCCGGGACGCTGGCCGCACGTAAACAGGTCGCGGGCATGGCAAATTTCAACGCCACCAGCGGCGACGATCAGCTTACCGCCATCAACCGCGGCAGGATGCTGTTCAAATCCAATTTTCCCGATGGCATGTATGGCGCGCGGAACCTGGCGTTCAACGTTACGGTCAACCCGGACTTGTCGATCAAGGGTACCGCGAGCCTGATCGAGCCAACGACCCTGATGGCCATCTTCGGGCTGACCAGCGTGCCGATGGCGATCACCTGCACCGCGCAGATGACGGTAACCAACACCGACATCATGATGGTGCTCGACGTAACCGGATCGATGAACGAAACGCTGTCCGGGGATAGCCAGTCGAAAATTTCGGCGGTGCGCAAGGTCGTCAAGGATTTCTGGAGCCAGACCGCCACCAACCAGGTGCCGGGCACCCGCATCCGCTTCGGGTTCGTGCCCTATTCCACCAATGTCAACGTGGGCGGCGTGCTCAAGGACGAATGGGTCGTGCCGAATTGGACGTACCAGTCACGTACGCTGACCAATACGTCCGATGCCAACGGTACTTACAGCTTCTACACAGCGATCTCGCCGGTGTCGGGCACCTCGAGCAGCAACGTCGACCAGAGCTATCCCGCGAGCTTCGATCTGTTCACCTTGAAATTCAAGTGCAAAAACCCTTTGCCGCCCAGCACGGGCACGCCCAGCATCGCGCAGACCGGTAGCGAGACAAAGCCCTTCGCCGGGCCACCGGCGGGAACCAGCACGGTCTTGACGTATCAGCGTACCCGCAACGGCGCGGACTACAGCGTCGCCATGCAGGGCCTGACGTGCATCGTCACGAAGACAACTTACCTGAACTACGTCGATACGTGGCAGTATATCACCAATCCCGCGCAGAAGTCGAACGTGAAGTGGAGCTATCAGCCTGTGACGCTTTCGACAGCAGGCTGGCGGACCGATTCGAACGGCTGCATGGAGGAGCGCGCCACTTACGAGATCGATGATTATGCCAATGTCGATCTCGGCCGGGCGCTCGATCTTGTTCTCGACCGTGTCCCCGATGCCAGCAACCCGGCAACGCAATGGCGTCCCCAATACCCCGACCTTATATATGAACGGCAGCTCGACTGGTCTGGCGGCGGCAGTTTCGACACCGGTGTGAAGGTGACCAACGATGAATATATCGCACCCGGTGAAGCGGGCTTTGCAGCCTGTCCGCCGCCCTCGAAGAAGTTGCAGGTCTGGGAGGCGGCCGATCTCGACGGCTATCTGACAAACCTGGTTGCTGCGGGCAGCACGTACCACGACATCGGCATGATCTGGGGCGGCCGGCTGATTTCTCCGACCGGCCTGTTTGCCAGCGAAAATGCCGATGCCTCGCCGTCGAACACGACCAAGCGCAACGTCATCATGCTGACCGACGGCCAGACCGCGCCGCTGGATATCAGCTATGGCACGTATGGTGTGGAACCGCTCGACCAGCGGCGCTGGACACCCAATTCTCCAATCTCGCTGACGCAAGTCGTGGAGAAGCGCTTCACTTATGCGTGCAACGCAATCAAGAACAAGAACATCACCGTGTGGTTCATCGCCTTCGGCACCACGCTCAACCCGATCATGACCGATTGCGCGGGCCCAGGTCACTCGTTCAGCGCTGCCAACAGCACCGAACTTGCCGCCGCATTCGCCCAGATCTCCAAGGGCGTCAGCAACTTGAGGATTTCGGGATGAGCCAGTTCAGGCTACCGGCACATCGGTGGTGCCGCGCTCTTGGGTGCGACAAACGCGGCGTTACCGTGGTGGAATTCGCACTGCTCGCCCCGGTGCTGCTGATCAGCCTGCTCGGGATTTTCGACATGGCCTACACCATGTATGCACAAACCCTGCTTCAGGGCGCGTTGCAGCAGGCCGCTCGCAATTCCACCATCGAAGGCGCGGCGGGTTCCACGGCAACGATCGACGCCGCCGTGACATCGTCGGTGCGCACCGCGATCATCGACGCGACCGTTACCTTCAAGCGCAAAAGCTACGCCAGCTTCAGCAAGGTGGGGGTTGCAGAGCAGTTCACGGATACCAACAGCAACGGCACGTGCGATGCCGGCGAACCGTTCGAGGACGTCAACAACAACGGCGGCTGGGACCGGGACCAGGGCAGCATCGGCCTGGGCGGCGCGCGCGACGCGGTGCTTTACACCGCAACGATGACCTTTCCGCGCGCCTTCCCCATCGCCGGCTTCATCAATATCCCGACCAATGTCACGGTGAACGGCAGCACCGTGCTGCGCAACCAGCCTTATGGCCTGCAGCAAAGTTCACCCCCAACCGTGAGGTATTGCCCGTGAGGATGTTGGCAATGATCCCCAGGACACTTTTGCGCAACGCCCGCCGTCGGCTCGGCATACTCGGGTACGCGCAATCGGGGGTTGCCGCGGTAGAGTTTGCGCTGTCGCTGCCGTTGTTGCTGATCGCGGGCCTTTATGGCGTGGAAACCGCCAACCTTGCGGTTACCCACATGCGGATAAGCCAGATCGCGATGCAGATTGCCGACGATGCCTCGCGGATCGGCGACCAGTCAGCGCTCCAGAACAAGAAAGTTTACGAAAGCGATATCAATGACTTGCTGCTGGGCGGGCAGTTGCAAGGGGGCGGGCTCAATGTGCTTGGCAACGGCCGCGTGATCATCAGCAGCCTGGAAGTCGTGCCCAGCACCACCAACCAGTACATCCATTGGCAGCGCTGCAAGGGCGTGCTGAACGTGTCGTCGGCGTATGGCAGCCAAGGCACGGGCACGGCCGGCGGTCTCAACGGCATGGGTCCGGCGGGCAACATCGTCACCGCCAATACCGGCGACGCCGTGATGTTTGTAGAAATCACCTACAATTACCAGCCTATCGTCGGAACCATGTTCGCGACCAGCCGGACGATCAGCACCACGGCATCGTTCAACGTCCGCGACAGCCGCGACTTGTCACAAATTTACCAGCTCGATGCCAGCAACCCCTCACCCGTCGCGTCGTGTTCTACCTATACGGCAAGCTGACCTTTCAGCTCAGCGGTAGCAGACCTTCCTGACCGCCTCGACAATGCGTGACGCATCGATCAGCGCCAGCTTTTCCAGATTGGCAGCATAAGGCAGCGGCACGTCTTCATCGCATACCCGCAGCACCGGCGCGTCGAGATCATCGAACCCCTCGGTCATGCAAATGGCGATGATTTCGGACGCGATCGAGCACGTCGGCCAGCCTTCTTCGGCCACGACCATGCGGTTGGTGCGCGACAGGCTTTCCAGCACCGCCGCCTTGTCGAGCGGCCGCAGCGTGCGCAGATCGATGACTTCGGCGTCGATCCCTTCCTCGGCGAGCACCCGCGCGGCTTCGAGCGAATACTGCACGCCGATCGAATAGGTCACGATCGTCACGTCCTTGCCCGGCCGGACGGTGCGCGCCTTGCCGATCGGCAGCACGAAATCGTCCATCGCCGGAACGTCGAAGCTCTTGCCGTAGACCAACTCGTTTTCGAGGAACACCACCGGGTCCTCGCTGCGGATTGCCGCCTTGAGCAAGCCCTTGGCGTCGGCCGCATCGTACGGCGCGATCACCACCAGCCCCGGCACCGAGGCATACCACGGCGCATAGTTCTGGCTGTGCTGCGCGCCTACGCGGCTGGCTGCGCCGTTGGGACCACGGAACACGATCGGGCAGCGCATCTGCCCGCCCGACATGTAGTTGGTCTTGGCCGCCGAATTGATGATGTGATCGATCGCCTGCATCGCGAAGTTGAAGGTCATGAACTCGATAATCGGTTTCAAACCGCCCATCGCCGCGCCCGAACCGATGCCGGCAAAGCCGTATTCGGTGATCGGCGTATCGATCACGCGGCGCCCGCCGAATTCGTCGAGCAGCCCTTGCGTGACCTTGTAGGCGCCCTGGTACTCGGCAACTTCCTCGCCCATCACGAAGACGCGATCGTCCTTGCGCATTTCCTCGGCCATCGCATCGCGCAAGGCTTCGCGCACGGTGGTCGAGACCATCGGAGTGCCAGCGGGAATCTCCGGGTCGGCGGCAGAAACCGCCGCCTTGGCCGGAGCGGGCTTGGCGACCGCAGGCGCAGCAGCAGCTACCGGTTCGGCAGCTTTCGCAGCCGGCGGCGGCGCGGATGCTTCCTCACCTTCCCCACCGATCGTCGCGATCACGGTGCCGACCTTCACATTCTCGGTCCCTTCGGCGACCAGCAGCTTGCCGACCGTGCCTTCATCGACCGCTTCGAATTCCATCGTCGCCTTGTCGGTTTCGATCTCCGCGAGGATATCGCCAGACTTGACCACATCGCCTTCCTTGACCAGCCACTTGGCGAGCGTGCCCTCTTCCATCGTGGGGGACAGCGCGGGCATCTTGATTTCGATTGCCATCAGTACTGCTCCACCAGGATGTCGGTGTAGAGCTCGTGCAGCTCCGGTTCGGGCGAGGATTCGGCGAAATCGGCGGATTGACCGACACGCGCGCGAATGGCCTTCTCGATCTCCTTGAGCTTGTCCTCGGTCACCCCGCGCTTGAGCAGTTCGGCCTTGGCGCCATCGATCGGATCGTGGTTTTCGCGCATTTCCTGCACTTCTTCGCGGCTGCGGTACTTGGCTGGATCGGACATCGAGTGCCCGCGATAGCGGTAGGTCTTGACCTCCAACAGCACCGGCCCGTTGCCGCCTCGCACGTATTCCAGCGCCACTTCGGCAGCCTGGCGCACTTCGAGCACGTCCATTCCGTTCACGTCCATGCCGGGGATGCGGAAGCCCGTGCCGCGCCGGTAAAACGCAGTCTCTGCGCTGCCACGGCTGACCTTGGTGCCCATGGCGTAGCCATTGTTTTCGATCACGAAAATGATCGGAAGCTTCCACAGCGCTGCCATGTTGAAGCTTTCATAGACTTGGCCCTGGTTGGCCGCGCCATCGCCGAAATAGGCCATGCACACGCCGCCATCGCCCGAATACTTGTGTCCGAACGCAAGGCCGGTGCCGAGCGAGACTTGCGCACCCACGATGCCGTGCCCGCCGAAAAAGCGGTGCTCGGTCGAGAACATGTGCATCGAACCGCCCTTGCCCCGGCTGATCCCCGCGCCGCGCCCGGTCAATTCGGCCATGATCACGTTGGGATCGATGCCGTAAGCGAGCATGTGACCGTGATCGCGATAGCCGGTGATCACGCTGTCCTTGCCCGTCGTCAGCGCCGATTGCAGCCCGACCGCGACCGCTTCCTGGCCGATATAGAGGTGGCAGAACCCGCCGATGAGGCCGAGACCGTAAAGCTGGCCGGCCTTTTCCTCGAAGCGGCGGATCAGAAGCATCTGTTCGTAGAATTCGAGAAGCTGTTCGTCGGAAGCATCGAAGCGCTTGTTGTTCGCGTGCGCCTGCTGAAGGCTGCGCAGCGCGAAGCTTGCATCATCGCCAGCCACACCGCCCTGCGGCAACGCGGTTTCGCCGGTGCTGCCGGTGCCGGATTTCGCCGACGCTTCAGGAGATGCTTTCGCGCTTGCGGGCGCGGGCTTCTTCGCGGCGCGAGGCCTTGCTGGCTGTGCCAAGTTTACGAATCCCCCCTTGGATGGTGAGTTGGGTGGTGGTGCGCTGCGGCGATACCGCGTGCTCGATGATCGACGTATAACCTTGCGTCTTGGCTGCGCAACGCCCGTGCGGGGCACACTAGCAAATAGCAGGCGCGGGGCAAGTGGCCGATCACCCGCCGCGCAGCAATTGCACGCCCCAATCGCGCTCGAACAGATAAAGCAGCAGCCGCGCCGCCTGGCCCCTGAGACCATCCAGCCCACCATCGCGATCGATCAGCAGCCGCGCATCATCGTGCGCCAGCGGCAAAAGCCGCGCGATCTGCTCGAAATCCGCGACGCGGAACGGCGTGTCGCCCGATTGCCGCGTCCCCAGCAGTTCGCCGCCGCCGCGCAACTTCAAATCTTCCTCGGCCAGCCTGAACCCATCCTGGCTTTCGCGCATCAAGGCCAGCCGCGCGCGACCCGTCTCGGACAGCGCGGCCGAGCGCAGCAACAGGCATGTCGACTTGTCTGCCCCGCGCCCGACCCGTCCGCGCAACTGGTGCAATTGCGCGAGCCCGAAGCGCTCGGCCTGTTCGATCACCATCAGCGTGGAATTGGGTACGTCGACCCCGACTTCGATCACCGTCGTCGCCACCAGCAGTTGCGCCGCGCCGCTGGCAAAGCGCTCCATCGCGGCGTCCTTGACCTGAGGCCGAAGCTGGCCGTGGACGAGTTCGACCGTGTCCCCGAACCGCACCTTCAATTCGGCATGGCGCGCTTCGGCGGCGGCAAGATCGGCGCCTTCGTTCTCGCGCACCATCGGGCACACCCAATAGGCCTGCCCACCGCCCGCCATGTGCCGCCCGACACTGTCGATCACGTCTGGCATCCGATCGATCGCGACAACGCGCGTATCGATCGCCTGCCGGCCGGGCGGCATTTCATCGAGCCGCGAGACATCCATCTCGCCATATTGCGCCAGCGTCAGCGTGCGCGGAATCGGCGTCGCGGTCATCGCCAGGCAATGCGGCATGCGGCGCCCTTTCTGCGTCAGCAACAGCCGCTGGCCCACACCGAAGCGGTGTTGTTCATCGATCACCACCAGCGCGAGATTGCGGTACTGCACCGCCTCCTGGAAGATCGCGTGTGTGCCGACGCAGATCTGGATCGAGCCATCGACCAGCCCCATCAGCGTTGCCTCACGCGCCTTGCCCTTGTCACGCCCGGTCAGCAGCGCCACCGTAACCCCCGCCGGCGCAGCCATCTTCCGCAGCGTTTCGTAGTGCTGGCGCGCAAGTATCTCGGTCGGCGCGAGCATCGCCGCCTGCGCCCCGGCTTCAACCGCGATCAGCATCGCATGGAGCGCCACCGCGGTCTTGCCCGATCCGACATCGCCCTGCAGCAAACGCAGCATCGGCGCGCCTTGCGCAACATCGCCCTCGATCTCGGCGATCGAGCGCGTCTGCGCACCCGTCAGCGCGAAGGGCAGTTGCAACCGCGCGCGCAAGCTCCCGTCGCCATGCAAGGGCGTGCCGGTGCGCTTGCGGTTCGCCGCCTTGACCAGCAGCAGTGCCAGGCTGTTGGCGAGCAGTTCGTCATAAGCCAGCCGGTCGCGCGCGCCGGGATGCTCGCTTTTGTGCGCGAGCGTCATGGCGTCACGCCACTTGGGCCAGTCCATCTTCGCAATCAGACCCGGCTCGATCCATTCGGGCAGTTCGGGCAGGAAGGTCAGTGCCTGCTGCACCAGCGCGGCGATGCGTGGCTGCGTCAGCCCATCCGACAACGGATAGACCGGCTCGACCAATTGCCCCAGCGCCGCGCCGCTTTCCATGCCGAGATGATCGGGATGGACCATCTGCAACATCTGCCCATACTGGTCGAGCCGCCCGGCCACCCAGCACGTCTTGCCCAGCGGCATCTGCTTCTTCGCCCAGCCCGCGTTGCGCCCGAACCACGCCAGCGTGATCGCATTTCCCGCGGCGTCGTAAGCTACGATGCGGAACGGGCCCCTGCCCGGCGATGAGCGATGTTCGCGCGGGGTTAGCGCGATAACGATCTGCTCGCCAACGCTGGCTTCATCCAGATCGGCCACCGCGCGCCGCGTTACGAAACGGTCGGGCAGATGATAGGCCAGATCCCTGATCCGGGTAAGCAAAAGCTTTTCCAACGGCCGCGCCAGCCCCGGCCCCACGCCTTTCAGCGAGTCCACGGCGGCGAACAGCGGGTTGAGCAGATCGGGGCGCATCGCACGCCTGATAAGCGCTGCGCACGAAGGGGCAAGTGGCCGCGACTTGCAACGGCCGGGCCGCTGGCGTAGCGGGCCAAGGATGTCGTCGCCCGCCACCCCGTTCTTGGCACGCTCCAAACGCCTGCGCTTCCGCGCCTGGCACCGCGGCACGCGCGAATCCGATTACCTGTGCGGGTGCTTCTTCGATCGCTTCCACGAAAGCTGGAGCGAAACCGATTTCGACTGGTTCGAAGCGCTGCTCGACGAAGAAGACCCCGACGTGCTGAGCTGGATCATGGGCACCGAAGCGCCGCCTGCGCGCTACGCCGGGGCGCTGATGGATGCGATGAAGCAACTCGACTACGTGACCATCCCGCGCTGATCCTCGCGCGCCTGAAGTTTTCCACAAATGCCAGATCTCAACCGCATCCTTTCCGCCACGCGCGCGCTGACGCTGTCCTCGGTCGCCCGGGGCGCGCAGCCGCTGGTCATGGCCGACATTGCACGTGCCGCCGCTGTGAAGGGCGGCCGCGCGGTCTTCATCGCGCCCGACGAGTCTACAATGCGCAGCATGGTCGAAGCCGCCAACTTCTTCGCGCCCGAACTCGACGTGATCGAATTCCCCGCGTGGGATTGCCTGCCGTTCGACCGCGCCAGCCCCGCCATGTCGGTTTCCGCGCGACGGCTGGCGGCGCTGCAACGCCTCCAGGGTAAGCGAAATGGCGCGCAACTGCTCGTCACCACGATCAACGCCCTGCTCCAACGCGTGCTCACCCCGTTCCGCATCCGCGAGGCGACGCGGCTGCTCGAACCGGGCATGGAAATCGGCCGCGAGAGCCTGATCGCGCTGCTCCAGCGGCAGGGCTACACCCGCACCGACACTGTGGTCGATTCGGGCGAATACGCGGTGCGCGGCTCGATCTTCGACGTCTATCCCAGCGGGCTCGATCACGGATTGCGGCTCGATTTCTTCGGTGACGAACTCGAAACGCTGCGACTGTTCGATCCGGGCACGCAGCGCAGCGTCCAGCCGGTCCAGTCGCACCTGCTGCTCCCGGCCAGCGAAGCGCTGCTCGACGAAGACTCGATCAAGCGCTTCCGCACCCGCTACCGCGAACGATTCGGCGCCAAGGCCACCGAAGATCCGCTCTACCAGGCGGTCAGCGATGGGCGCCGGCTGGCGGGCATGGAGCACTGGCTGCCATTGTTCGAAGACCGGCTGGTCCCGCTGTTCGATCACCTTGCGGACGGCGACGTGCTGGTGATCGACGCTGCCGCCGCCAAGGCTGCCGAGACGCGGCTGGCCGACATTGCTGATTATCACGCCGCGCGCACCGAGGGCGCCGCCCGGTCGCCCGGCAAATACCGCCCGCTGCCCGAGACCGCGCTGTACCTTTCGAAGGCGGAACTTGAGCAGGGCCTGCAAGACTGGCCGGTCCACCGCACCACGCTGTTCGCCGAGCCCGAATCGGCCAGCGTGATCGACTTCGGCTTCACCAGCAGCCGCGATTTTGCGCCCGAACGCGCCGCGATTGCCAACCAGCAATCAACCGGCAAAGCTGGCGGCACCATCTACGAAGCCGCCGCACGCCATCTGTCGGGCCTCGCCGTCCAGGGCCGCAAGCCGATCATCGCCGCCTACACCGAAGGCTCGCGCGCGAGGCTCTCCTCAATCCTGGCCGAAGCCGGCAAATTGCAGCCAGTGCCTGCCGAATCTTGGCAGGAGGCGCTCGGCCTCGCCGCCGGGGGCCGCCCGGTCGCGGTGGTGCTGCCGCTCGAACAGGGTTTCGCCAACGCCGAACTGGAATTGCTGACCGAGCAGGACATTCTCGGCGACCGGCTCGTGCGCCGCAAGAAGAAGCGCAAGGATTCGGACGCCTTCCTCGCCGAATTGTCAGCGCTCAATCCCGGCGATCTGGTTGTCCACCGCGATCACGGCATCGCGCGCTACGTAGGGCTGGAAGCGGTCAACGTCGGCCAAAGCCCGCACGATTGCGTCCAGCTTTCTTACTCGGGCGGCGACAAGCTCTACATCCCAGTCGAAAACCTCGATGTGCTTTCGCGCTACGGTTCGGAATCGGATGGCGTCGCTCTCGACAAACTCGGCGGCGAGGCGTGGCAGCGGCGCAAGGCGCGGATGCACGAACGCATCCTCGAGATGGCCGGCCAACTGATGGCCACCGCGGCGCACCGCGCGCTGCGTTCGGGCGAAGTCCTGCCGGTCGACCCCGCCAGCTATGGGCCTTTCGTCGATCGCTTCCCATGGGACGAAACCGACGACCAGGAACGCGCGATCGAGGATGTGCTGCACGATCTGGCCGAGGGCAAGCCGATGGACCGGCTGGTCTGCGGCGATGTCGGCTTCGGCAAGACCGAGGTTGCCTTGCGCGCCGCGTTCGTGGCGGCGATGGCTGGCTCGCAAGTTGCGGTCGTCGCGCCCACCACGTTGCTCGCCCGCCAGCACTATTCGAATTTCGTCGAGCGCTTCAGCGGCTTTCCCATCGAGATCGGCCGCCTCTCACGGCTGGTCCCACCCAAGGAAGCGACACAGACCAAGGAAGCGCTCACCGCCGGCAAGCTCGACGTCGTCATCGGCACCCACGCGCTGCTGTCGAAATCGGTCGAGTTCAAGAACCTCGGCCTCGTCATCGTCGATGAGGAACAGCGCTTCGGGGTCACGCACAAGGAACGGCTCAAGGAACTCAAGGCCGACGTTCACGTCCTCACGCTCACCGCCACGCCGATCCCGCGCACCTTGCAGATGGCAATGAGCGGCCTGCGCGAATTGTCCACGATCCAGACCCCGCCGGTCGATCGGCTCGCCGTGCGCACCTATGTCATGCCGTGGGACGACATGGTGATGCGCGAGGCGCTGCTGCGCGAACACCAGCGCGGCGGGCAAAGCTTCATCGTCGTGCCGCGCATCGCCGACATGCCCGATCTGGAAGACTGGCTGCGCACCCACGTGCCCGAAGTCCGCGCCATTTCCGCGCACGGCCAGATGAGCCCGACCGAGGTCGAGGACCGCATGGGTGCGTTCTACGAAGGCCGCTACGAAGTGCTGCTATCGACCACGATCATCGAATCGGGCCTCGATATCCCCAGCGCCAACACCATCATCATCCACCGCGCCGACCGCTTCGGCCTCGCGCAGTTGTACCAGCTTCGCGGCCGCGTCGGGCGCGGCAAGATCCGCGCCTATTCCTATCTGACTTACCCCGAGAACTCCGCGCTCGGCGAAATCGCCGAGAAACGCCTCAAGGTGCTGGGCGATCTCGACAGCCTGGGCGCGGGCTTCCAGCTTGCCAGCCACGATCTCGACATCCGCGGCGCGGGCAACCTGCTGGGCGACGAGCAATCGGGCCATGTCCGCGAAGTGGGCTTCGAATTGTACCAGTCGATGCTCGAGGACGCGATCCTGGCCGCGCGCGCGGGCGACATCGGCCTGGCGCGCCAACGCGAGACGCTCAGCCCGCAGATCACGGTCGATGCCGCGATCATGATCCCCGAGGACTACGTGCCCGATCTGGCGGTGCGGATGGCGCTTTACCGCCGCATGAACGACGCCGAAGGCTCGGACGCGGTCGAGGCGCTCGCCGCCGAAATGATCGACCGCTTCGGCCCGCTGCCGCCGCCAACGCAGAACCTGCTGCAACTGATCGAGGTCAAGCGCCAGGCGATCGCCGCCAATATCGCCAAGATCGACGTCGGCGCCAAGGGCGCGCTGGTCAGCTTCCACAAGGACAGCTTCCCCGACCCCGCCGGCCTGATCGCCTATGTCGAGCGGCTGAAAGGCACCGCCAAGCTGCGGCCGGACATGAAACTGGTCATCACCCGCAACTGGGGCAACGCCGAAGCGCGGCTCCATGGACTGATCCAGTTGACCAAGGGGCTGTCGGTGATTGCAAGGCGGGCGGCGAAGAAGGGTTGACGCTGGGAAAGTCCACTACTGCGATGGCTAAATTGGCTTCGGATCATTCGCACTTGATTGCTCTCTTTTCGCGCTGGCTCGCCCACAACCCAAAGGCTAAAATTCCTGCGGCAAGAGCCATAACCAAAGCAGCCAAAAGGATTGGAAAAAGAGTGCGATTTAGCTTCGTTTTGCCATCTATTTGCGGCACGGTCGTATAAGGTGCCGGGAGTGCGTGACTTGGTTCTAAATGGTTGTAGATGACATCGACAGCCATCCCCGGAGTCAGTTTTTTGAGTTCTGGAGCGAATAAGATTTCCGAGTAGCATTGGGTCAACGTCTGACCTTCTCGCGTCTCATAGCGAAATCTTGCTGGGCAGTTTTTGCCACCTCTCATTTCAAGGATTTTCCCCGGCGCTCTGATACCGTGTTGCGCAAGTTCCGCGCGCAGATTTGCGTTGGCGTTTACGCCATTGTAAACTACCGATCCAAAGTCGTGCAGAACATAAAGTACGCAAAGTAAAATACCAAGTATTTGCCCCGTTGGGCGCAACCAACCCATACTTTTTTGTCTATCCTTGCTCATTTCAGTCATCTCCGGAGAAGTAATTGAATTAGCATGCGCATTTACCGATGCTCTCGCGGACTTACGAATTAGGCGCAATCACCCCCGCCAAAGCCTCCCCCCCAATCGGCCCCGACCGCAAGAACCCCTGATACACATCGCACCCTTCCTCGCGCAGCACGGCGAGTTGGGCTTCGGTCTCGATCCCCTCGGCCACCACCTTGAGGCCCAGCGCGCGCGCCATGGCGATGATCGCGGAGAGGATCGCGCGGTCGCGCGGATCGGTGGCGACGTCGGCCAGCAGCGTGGCGTCGAGCTTGAGCGTGTCGAGCGGCAGCGCCTTCAACATGCGGAAGTTGGCGAAGCCCGATCCGAAATCGTCGAGCGCAATGCCCACCCCCAGGTCCGCCATCTGGCGCAACGCGGCGGCGCTACTGGCCAGATCGGCAATCAAGGTCTGCTCGGTAATTTCGAGCGTCAGGCACGCCGGATCGAACCCGCTCGCGGCAATGATCGCGCGCATCCGCTCCGCAAAGTCGGTCGCGGCCAGATCGGCGGCGGTGACGTTGAGCGACAGCCTGAACTGGCCTGCTTTTGCCCAGCCCGCCGCCGCCGTCATTGCCTGCGCCGCGATATGGCGCGAAAGCTGGGTGACGTGATCGCCCCGTTCGGCGATGGCGAACAACGCCTCGGCACCGATCCGGCCAAGTTGCCGATGATCCCACCGCACCAGCGCCTCGGCCCCGATCAGCACATCATCGGCCACCGCATATTGCGGCTGGAACAGCACCGCGATCTGCGAACCGCCCTGCTCCTCACCCAGCGCGCCCAGCAGATCGGCCTCAAGCCGCGCCGCGCTGCGCCCCCTCGCCCGGTGCGAACCATCCGCCCAGATCAACCGCTGGCCCGGCCGTGCTTCGAGCGTGGATAAGGCCTGATCGAGACGATCGAGCAGCACAGAAGCCCCCTCGCCCGGCAGCCCGCGCAACAAGGCAACCCGCGGGCGC